>JBDTTL010000019.1:0-27354 GCA_039930665.1 Acidobacteriota bacterium | reverse complement strand
CTACTATGGGTGAACCTATCGTTGTGTTTCCGCCTTCTCCGGCCGGCAACTAGCTGTTGCATCGGGGCGCTGGGTTGCGCCAGCGCCTCGCTCTGATCGTAAAAACAATTTGGCGCTTTTCCGTTGTAGCGCGGGCCGGTACTATTGGCCCTATACAGGACTCCGTGCTAGCATAGCGCTGTATATCGTTGAACTAAGCAATGGCTGCCTTCGGGAGAAGCCTTTGCCTGATTCTGACGCTGTGGATGGCGGGTTCACGCAGCCCGACGGTCATCCCGCCTAGATCGTCTGATTCTAGCCCTTGGTGGAATCAGGCCTCCCTTAAAATTCAACAAGACGCGCTGCGCTTGCGCAAGGCCGGAGACTTCCGCGCCGCCGGTGCCCTGTATCACGAGGGCTATAGCGAAGCCGTGCGCCGCGGCGACCGGCTCGCTTCCGTACGCTACCTCATGAGCGCGGGCGGCTGCGAGTTGCTCGGGTTTCAGTATCGCGCCGCGCTCACCAGTTTCCTGCAAGCGCGCGATCTGGCAACCGCTGCCGAGGATCATGCCGACCTGGGCGCCATAGCGGTGAATCTCTCCAGCTTGTACCTGGAAATGTCGGACTTGCCCTCGGCTACGCATTCCGCCGAAGAAGGCTTGCGCCAAACGTCGCTCGTCGAAGCTGGCGATGCCAATCGCCGCGCCAGCGGCCGCGCCGTCGTCTCCTACTTCAAACCGCACTTGCTGGTGCAACTCGGACGAATTCACAGCGCGCTAGGCGACGGTCAAGCCGACGGATTTTTCGCCGACGGGATTGAGGCCGCTCGGGCCAGTGGGGACTTTGCCCTCGAAGCGATGGCGTGGGATCAGCAGGGCGAAGAGCATCTCGCCGCGGGACGGCTGGCGGAGGCCGAAGTCAGATTTCTCGAAGCATACCGGTTGCGGCGATTTTTTCGATTCGGGGAGTTGAGCTGGTCTTATGGACATCTGGGCGCTCTGGCTTTTGCCCGGCATGATTTTGCAGCCGCCGAGCGCTTGACGCGGCGGGCGCTCGACGGCGCAAGACGAGGGGCACCCGCTTGGCCTGAGTATCTATTACTCCAGCAGCAAGGGCGTATCCATCTCGCACGAGGAGAGATTGGTGCCGCTCTAAATGATTTTTCCTTAGCCATGGATGCCACCGCAGAGTGGCGTATCCAGGTTCTTCCTGCCCGATCGTCTCTTATCAGCACAAATGTGGCACTCGAACAGCAGATCTTTCAGTCGTTCATCCAACTGGCCGCGCAGCAAGCGTTGCAAACTGGGAATCCAGATTGGACCGCGCGCGCGTTTCAAGCCGTGGAGATCAATCGCGCCGCGAGTCTCCGCGAAAGCCTGGCTTTGGCCGACGTTTGGCGCGAAAAACTTCCTATCGAATATTGGGAGACGCTGGCTCAACTGGGAGCCGAAGATACGCATCGGCGTGGCGCGGGAGCGGGCAGTGCCGAAACGGGCGCGGCGAGCGCAAATCGTCTCCGTTTGAAGCTTACCGAAATGGAAGCCAAAGCGGGGATTGGGCTCCAAGTGAAGAAAGTCGAGAACTTTCGCAGCCGGATTTCACTTATACATTTTCAGCAAGGACTAAGAAACTCGGAATTATTCCTGAGCTTCGCGCTAGGGGAGAAGGAGTCTTACCTGTGGGCAGTGAGCCGGAATTCTCTGAGAATATACCGGTTAGCTGCAGCAGAGGCTATCGCGAAATCCGTGCAGACTTTTCGCGAAGCAATTCCCGCAGGCGGCGCCGAGGCCGTCCGGCAGGGGCGGCAGTTGTATCAACAACTGTTCGGACAACTCCAGTCACAAGAAATCCAAAAGCCGGCATGGCTTCTCTCGCTCGACGGGACGCTGTTTAACGTCCCCTTCGGTGCGCTGGTCACGGAGCAGCGCGCAGACCCGGTGTATTTAGTGGATACCCATACTCTACAAACCGTTTCGGGGGCGCTGCTGCTGAAGGCTGCCGCAGACTCCGAGAGCCGCGGAGACAAGCCGCGTGGAGAGTTTCTGGGGGTGGGAGATCCCATCTATAACCAGGCGGACTCCCGTTGGCAAGGTGCGGTTTCCAGCCGTTCGTCCGGTTGGCAGTTACAACGCCTGGTGGGAAGCCGGAACGAGGTGGAATCGAGTGCGGAGACTTGGACGGCTGGAGGGGGGGCCGCTGTGGTGCTGCAGGGTCCGCAAGCGCGGAGGAACGCGTTCCTGCGGCGCTTGGGACAGCGGCCGGCGGTAATTCACCTGGCCACGCATGTGCTCTTTCCCACGGACAATCGGGAACTGGGCTTGATCGCCTTCAGCCTGGGCGATTCGCGTCAGATTGCCGCGGAGCCCGAATTTCTCACGACGTCGGAGATTGCCGCGCTGCGGGTCCCGGGGGCTCTGGTGGTCATGACCGGCTGTGCTACCGGCAGCGGAGAAGCACGGGCGGGTGCGGGGATGCTGGGATTAACCCGCGCCTGGTTGATGGCGGGCGCTAGCGCTGTGATCTCGACTGCGTGGCCCGTCGAAGACAATTCGGGCGGCATATTCACACGTTTTTATTTCTATTTGAGGAACCATTCAGCGGCCGAAGCACTGCAATTGAGTCAGCGGGAAGCGGCGCACTCCAGAACCGGGCGGCAAGGGCCGGAAAGCTGGGCTTCGTATCAAGTGACTGGAGGATTCCATTAGCCATGCTCCCACTAAAACCGGCGCGAAGCACGCCCTTGGCGCCCGGCCGGCAGGATGCTCGAGCGCCCCGCCCGGCGTCAACTAAGCAAGAATCGTCCCCGGAATCGCCGGCGGGGCCCGGCCCACCTACTTCCATGGACGACGCCGTCGAAGGCTTGAAGGTTGGAGAAAAGAACCAAAAGGGAGGGGGCGAAGAGGCCAGTTTTCCAGCGGAGGCGGCCCAGATATACGCCGGATGGGCGCAACTGGTCGAGCGAATTCGTTTCAGCCAGACCGACGGCATGGCGGAACTGTATCATCTGTTCTCCAAAGGTGTTCGTTTCTATTTGTGCCGCCAGTTAGGAGTCCAGGAGCTGGACGACAAGGTCCACGACATCTTTGTAGTAGTGGTCCAGGCGATCCGACGCGGGGAACTGCGAGAGCCGGAGCGGCTGATGGGATTTGTCCGTACGATTGTCCGCCGCCAAGTGGCCGCGCACATTGATAAGGCCGTGCAGGCCCGGCGCGAGCAAATGGACCTGGATGCCAGCGCTCGCGTCCCGGATCCAAATGGAAATCCGGAGGAAGCGGCGATCTTCAATCAAAAGGAGGACCTAGTGCGGCGAATCTTGGCTGAGCTTTCGAGCCGGGATCGTGAGATTCTGACTCGTTTTTACTTGCACGAAGAAAGCCAGGAAGAGATCTGTGCCGTAATGATCCTCACCGAAACCCAGTTTCGGTTGCTCAAATCCCGCGCCAAGTCCCGTTTTGGGGAACTGGGCAAGAAAAAACTGACTCAGCGAACATTGAGTGCAATTTGTTTGAGAAAATCGGCGGCTGCGTCCCACTAAGAAACAGAGTGCCACTTTGGCACCGTTCCAATTTGGCGCTAGTCCAGTGCCGGCTCAAATCTGTGCCGCTCTTGCCCAGGGATCAGCCGGTTGGACAAGCTTGTCCGCAGCGGCAGGAAGCGGATATGGAGGAAAGCATGTCCTCGGATGCTCGGCCCTCAGTTCTGGTCCACGCCACCGAAGAGATTCTCGAGGAATACTCTTTCGGGCGGATCTCGGAGCCGCAACTCGGCCGGCTCGAAGAACATTTACTGATCTGCCCGGAGTGCCAGTCGGCGCTCGCCGATATCGATGAATATCGAGTCTTCATGAAAGCCGGCTTGGTTTCTCTTGCGAGAGAACGTCAGGCCGTGGCTGGTCCTCCGGATTCGCCAGCGCGCCCGGGACTTCTGGCTGGTCCGGCCTCTCCGACTGGTCCGGCACCTCCGATTCCAGTGCGGCGGAGTGCGCCGTCGCTACAGTTCGCGTTGCCGCGAATTCCGGTGACTAGGATTACCTGGGCGGCGGCCTTGCTGCTAGTAGCGGCCGGCGCTACCGTGGCTTGGCGAATGCAGCCATCTATCGAAATCGCCCCCGCGATTGCGCCGGTTGCCACTGTGCAGTTAGTCGCCATGCGGGGCGGAGAGGGAGACATGGCCCGCGCTCCTTCCGGCCGTCCTCTGGATTTGGTGTTTGAGCGAACTGATCTGCCGCAGGATCTCTCCTACCGTGCGCAGGTAGTGAATGCCACCGGCCGTCAGATTTCGAGTGGAAACGTCAGGATTGCGGGCCAGAGCCTTTCCGTCCGCGTCGATGTCCTGCTCCCGGCGGGAGTCTATTGGGTTCGACTTTACTCCTCCGGCGGACAACTGCTTCGCGAATACGGGCTGAACATCGTCTAGCGCGCAAAGCCGGATCGCGGCGCTAAAATGAAGTCTTGGAACTCACGACGTCCGCCGCACCGGCTCTGCGCCACGACTGGACTGTGGCCGAGATCGAAGCGATTTACTCCGCGCCGCTCCCGGATTTAATATTTCGTGCGCAAACAGCGCATCGCGCCTTTCATCGGACCGGTGAAGTGCAGGGGTGCGCACTCTTGAGCATCAAAACCGGCGGATGTCCAGAGGACTGCGCCTACTGCCCGCAATCGGCGCACTATAAAACCGGCGTGGAGCGCGAGGGATTGCTGAGCGTCGACGCGACGCTTGCAGCTGCCCGGAACGCCAAAGCGCAAGGTGCGTCACGCTTCTGCATGGGCGCTGCGTGGCGCGACATTCCTACAGGCGAGCAGTTCGATCGGGTGCTTGACATGGTCCGCGGCGTGCGAGCGCTGGGGCTCGAAGCTTGTTGCACGCTGGGCATGCTGACAGATGACCAGGCCACCGCGCTGGCGGGAGCGGGCCTCACCGCTTACAACCACAATCTGGATACGTCAGCCGAATTCTACGGCGAGATCATCAGCACGCGCACGTATCAGGATCGCCTGACGACGCTCGATCGAGTGCGGCGGTCAGGCGTGACGGTATGCTGCGGCGGCATCATCGGTATGGGCGAGAGCCGCAAGGAACGCTACCGGCTATTGCGGGAGTTGTCCATGCTCGATCCCCATCCGGAGAGCGTGCCGGTGAACATGCTGGTGCGCGTGGAGGGAACGCCTCTGGCGAAGCAAAGCGCGGTAGATCCGCTGGAACTGGTGCGCATGGTCGCGGCCGCACGAATCCTGATGCCCGCATCCATGGTGCGCCTCAGTGCAGGGCGGCTGTCGCTTTCCGACGAAGCGCAGGCGCTGTGCTTCCTAGCAGGCGCCAACTCGATCTTCATGGGCGATCGGCTGCTGACAACACCCAATCCGGAGGCCGACGCGGACCGGCGGTTGTTCGATAAACTCGGCATGCGGTTGACCGCTGCGGAGGCCGAGGATCAAGTCCATGCCTGATGTGGCGACGCCGCGCTTAGGCCTGCAGCTTGCCGAGCGCCTGGCCGAACGTATTAGAGCGATTGACGCGGAAGGACTGCGGCGAACGCTGCGACCGCCTGCGGGCATCGATCTGTGCTCCAACGATTATCTGGGTTTGGCGGAACATCCGTTGTTGAAGCGGCGGATGGCGGATGCGGTAATGGCGGAGGGAGTGGGCAGCACGGGCTCGCGGTTGCTGCGCGGGGAGCGAACAAATTTCGCGCGCGTGGAAGAGCGGTTCGCGCGGTTCAAGGGCGTCGAACGAAGCCTGTATTTTTCAAGCGGCTATCTGGCAAACCTGGCGGTTCTGACGACGTTTCCTGAAGCCGGGGATACCATCTATTGCGACGAGCGGAATCACGCAAGTTTAATTGACGGAGCACGTTTATCGCGCGCGCGGCGAGTGGTGTTCCCGCACAGCGACACGGCGGCCCTGGCGAAGTTATTGCGTGAGGACGATAGCATCGGCCAGAAGTTTGTGGTCTTCGAATCGCTATTCAGCATGGATGGCGATCGTGCGCCGTTGGCGGACTATGCGGCCTTGTGCCGGGCCGCCGGCGCGGAACTGATCGTCGACGAAGCGCACGCGGTAGGGGTCTATGGCACTCATGGCGCAGGCTTGGCCGGTGACGTCTTCGTGTCGATCAACACCGCGGGTAAAGCCATGGGCGTGAGCGGAGCGTTCGTGGCCGGGTCGACCGATGCGATCGAATACTTGATCCAGCGGGCACGGCCGTTCATTTTTTCGACGGCGCCTCCGCCCGCGATCGCAGCGGCGCTCGAAGCGAGTCTGGAAGTGATCGTCAACGAACCGGAACGACGCGAGCGTCTGCTGGTGCGCGCACGTTACTTGAGGGAGCGGCTGGGACTCGCAGGGGAGTCGCCGATTATCCCCATTATCATTGGTGAAAACCAACGCGCCGTGGCTATCGCGAGTAAAATGCAGGCGGCAGGCTTCGATGTGCGCGCGATTCGTCCGCCCACTGTGCCTCCGGGGACGGCGCGCTTGCGCGTAACGGTGAACCAGGGGCTGAGCGAAGACGTTTTGGACCGGTTTGTCGAAGCACTCGCGGCCGCCAAGAAAGAATGAAGGGCCTCTTTGTAACGGGGACGGATACGGGTGTCGGCAAAACCGTGGCCGCAGCCGCGCTCATGCATTGCTATCGAGGCAGCGGGCGGCTGCGGTATTGGAAGCCGATCCAGACCGGCATCGAAATCGACAACGATACGGCGACCGTGCGGCGGCTGGGGGCTTGTGCAGATGATGAGATCTTCGACGAAGGCGTTCGTTTGGCGAAACCGGTTTCTCCCCATCTTGCGGCGCGCTGGGCGGGGCGAAGGATTGACCTCGCGGAGTTGCGCGGTCTCGCGAAGGATGACGACACGACTTGGATCGTAGAAGGTGCGGGCGGATTGCTGGTCCCCATCAACGAATCGGAGACGATGGCGGATTGGATCGCATGTCTTAAGTTGCCGGTGCTGGTGGTAGCGCGTGCAGGCCTTGGGACGATCAATCACATGCTGCTCACGTTGGAAGCTCTACGGGCGCGCGCATCGCGGGTGGCGGGGGTCATCATGATCGGCGAACCGAATGCGGACAACCGGGCCGCCATTGAAGAGTACGGGAACGTGACGGTCGTTGCGGAAATGCCATTTCTGAGGCCGCTCGATCCAGGTTTGCTGGGAGCGTGGAGCGTGACGCATCTCGATCCGCAGGGAAGGCTGCTGGAGTTTGTACGGTGAGCCTGGCCCACATAAGTTTGGGTCAGCGCGATCGCGCACACGTGTGGCATCCCTATACGCAAATGCTGACGCAGCCGCCGCTGCTACCCATCGTGCGCGGCGAAGGCGTGTTTCTCTATACCGAAGACGGACGGAAGATTCTCGACGGGATTTCCTCCTGGTGGGTGAACATTCACGGACACTCGCATCCCAAGCTGAACGAGGCGCTGGCAGCGCAAGCTCGCGAGATCGAGCATGTGATCTTCGCCGGGTGCACGCATCGACCGGCCGTCGAGTTAGCGGAACGCCTGGTGGAGGTGATGCCGCCGGGGCTCAACCGCGTGTTTTATTCCGACAACGGCTCAACGGCGGTTGAGGCAGCGATCAAGATGGCCGTCCAGTATTGGCGGAATTGCGGCGAGCCGCAACGCACGGGGCTGATCACATTGCATCACGCCTATCACGGCGACACGGTGGGCGCGATGTCGGCGAGCGAGGATTCGGTATTCACGAGCGCCTTCGCTCCCCTGCTCTTCCCGGTGGAGCGCGCACACGCGCCGTATTGCTATCGCTGCCCGCTGGGTTTGAAGCGCGCGACCTGCCAGATCGATTGCCTGGGCGATCTGGAGCGGCGTCTCGAAGAACATGGGGACCGCACTGCGGCGGTGCTGATCGAACCCATGTTACAGGGCGCGGGCGGAATGATCGTGTGGCCGGCCGAGTTTCTCAACGGAGTGCGACGGCTATGCGACCACTACCGAGTGTTGATGATCGCCGATGAAGTGCTCACTGGTTTCGGTCGCACGGGCCGCATGTTTGCGTGCGAGCACGCACAGGTTACGCCCGACCTCATGTGCCTGTCGAAGGCGCTGACGGCGGGATACCTGCCCTTGGGCGTGACGGCGGCAACCGAAGCGATCTACGAAGCGTTCCTCAGCACGGATAGAAGCCAGGCGTTTTTTCACGGGCATTCGTTCACGGCGAATCCGCTGGCGTGTGCGGTGGCTGTCGCGAGCTTGAATCTGTTTCTTGAGACCGATGTACTGGGGCGCGTTTGCCGTCTGGAGCAGCAGTTGTGCGCGGGCCTGGCACCACTAAGGTCACTGCCTTGCGTGGGCGACGTGCGGGTGATCGGCGGCGTTGGCGTGGTGGAAATCGCGGGCGACAGCGGCTACCTTGCAGATATCGGCACACGGCTGGGTGCAGCTTTTCTGGAACGCAATCTTCTGCTGCGGCCCTTAGGCAACGTCGTCTACTTCATGCCGCCCTACGCGATAACGGACGCTGAGACCGAGTGGGCGCTGGAGCAAATTACCGAGGTTTTGGGATGCATGTGCTAGATTCGTAAATTGTCGGCCATTCTCATTCCCGTCACAATCTTTCTGAGCGCATTCCTGCTGTTCCAGGTGCAGCCCCTGATGGGCCGTTACGTGCTGCCTTGGTTCGGCGGCGGGCCAGCGGTGTGGACCAACTGTATGTTGTTTTTCCAGGCCATGCTGCTGGCCGGATACGGCTACGCGCACTGGCTGGGATCGCGACGCAGCCAGAAGATGCAGGGCTGGGTGCATGTGGCGCTGCTGGCGGCTTCACTCGCGTTCCTGCCCATCGCTCCGCGCGCTGCGATCTGGAAATCCGCCGCGGTGGGCGATCCTTCCGGGCGTATTTTGCTTTTGTTGGCTGTGACCATCGGCGGCCCGTACCTGCTGCTTTCGGCCACGACTCCCCTGCTGCAGCGCTGGTTCCATGCGACACACCCCAAACAATCGCCATGGCGGTTGTATGCGCTTTCGAACCTGGGATCGTTTCTAGCGCTGTTCAGTTATCCGCTGGTTCTGGAACCGTATTTCAGGCTCAGCACGCAGAGCGGAGTCTGGTCGGGATTATATGTGGCCTTCATTGGGTTGTGCGGCTGGATTGCGTGGCAGATGCGGAGCGTGCGAGTTGCGGAACGTGAAGCCGTTGACGTGGCGGCAGACGACGGACCGTCGCTCATCGACATCGGAATGTGGCTGGGGCTCGCCGCGTGCGGTTCCGTGCTGCTGCTGGGAACCACCAGCCAGATTACGCAGGAGATAGCGGTTTTCCCGTTTCTGTGGGTGGCGCCGCTTTCGATTTACCTGCTCACGTTCATTCTGACTTTCGAGAGCGACCGCTGGTACCGGCGCGGCATTTTCGCGGTGCTGGCCGGGATACTCGCGCCCGTGACGTGCGTCGTAATTACCCTTAGCGTCGTGGCGATTTCCCCGTGGAAACAGTTCGTGGTGTATGCCAGCGCGCTGTTCGTAACATGCATGGTATGTCACGGGGAGCTGGCGCGCTCCCGGCCGTCACCCAGGCATTTGACAGCGTTTTACCTGACCATCGCCGCCGGTGGGGCGCTGGGCGGAGTGTTCGCAGCGATTCTCGCGCCCCGATTGTTTAGCGAATTCAGTGAATTCCCTATCGGATTGGCGGGAGCGTGTATCTTCGGCTTTCTCTGCTGGATGCGCAGCGGTGCGCTGGCGCAATGGACCGGCCGCAATTTTGCGGTGCGCGTCCCCTTAGTGGCGCTCATGTTCGGCGGATTCATTTCGATCTACGCTGCGGTGACCAACAAGCAACCGGGCGTCGAAGCGCGGCGCAATTTTTACGGTGTTCTGCGGGTGGTGGAGCGCAGCGATCAGAACGGTCCGTTGCGCGAGCTGAGCCACGGCCGGGTGCAGCACGGCCTGCAATATCTCGACCCTGAAAAGCGTCATTGGCCCACCACGTATTATGGACCGCACAGCGGGGTCGCGTTAGCGATTGACGCTTTGCCGCATCCGCGGCGGGTAGCCGTGGTCGGACTCGGCGCGGGAACGCTGGCGGCGTGGGGACGAGAGGGAGACACCTACCGCTTCTACGAAATCAATCCCAACGTGGAGCCGATCGCGCGGAAGTGGTTCACGTTCCTGGCGGACTCCAAGGCACATACAGAGGTGGTGCTGGGCGACGCGCGGATTCAACTGGAGCGGGAATTGGGGGAGGGGCACTCGCACGATTACGATCTGATCGCCGTCGACGCGTTTTCGGGCGATGCCATTCCGATGCATCTGCTGACGGCCGAATGCGCGGAGATTTACAGGCAGCGCTTGGCATCGGGAGGGATTCTAGCGCTGCATATCTCGAATCGCGCTCTGGATCTGGAACCGGTGACGCGCGGACTGGCGCGCTATCTGGGATGGCAGGCACGGATGGTGCTGGTAGCGAAGGATCTGCTAGATGAGGACGAGGGCGAAAGCAATTCGCGCTGGGTGCTGGTGACTGAAAAACCGGAGACATTCGCGCACTCGAAGATTCGCAACACCATTCTGGGCTGGAACACATCGAAGGAGCCGGTGATCACCTGGACTGACGACTTCGCGAGCCTATGGCCGATTTTGAAGTTTTAAGTGAGGGGAGATGTGCGCGCACCCGGTAATCGAGTGCGCGCGGAGGGAGAAGGGAACGACTACTAGCGGCGGGCCAGTTTTACTTTCGGAGTCGCCAGATAGCCGCTTACGTGGTCCTTGGTCACCTGGTTGATCACGATCTCATACGGCTGCATGTTGCCGGAGACGTACAACTGCACCGGCTCGTTGATGGTTTTGTCTTTCTTTTCCAAATGCCGGTCGTCGGCCAGAACGTCCAGCGTGAAGCGGCTGCGCTTGGGGTCCGCCTTCTTGAGCGTCAGCATGACGTCGCCCACCTTCTTTGCGGCGTCTCTTTTGTTGATGGCGAACTCGAAGTAGTTGCGCTCGCCAAGCGTACGGAGCGTCTCCAGATCCTTGGAATTGGTGGCGATCAATCCGCTCATGACGCCCATGTCTCCCATGGCGCGCTTCAAGTTGTCGCTGGTTTTCTGAATATCGCTCTGCGCCGCTGCGATGTTGGTCTTCACGTCTTCCACATTGGCCTTGACGCCGTTGACGTCGGTGGCGACTTCGGTGAACTTGGAGTTGGTCGTATCCTGGATATGCGAAAGCTGGGTAGCCACCTGTTGCTGCTGCTCGCTTAGCTTCCCGCTCAGGTCCTCACCCTGCTTGTGAGCCTCCGCTCGCGCGCGGCGGATGGCCACGTTAGCTAAATCGCTGACGCCTTTGACTTCCAGCTTCATCTGCTGTTCCAGATCCTGCAGACGCTGTTTTTCCTGCTCCAGCAGCGTGGTGGTCGCGTCGTTCAGTTTTGAAATCTGGGTCTGCGTGCCGCTCTGCGTACGGTTGATATTGTTGTTGAGATCATTGGCGCGCATCAGCAGATAACCATCTCCGGCAAGCGCGATCCCCAGTCCAACCGCCAAAACTACGAGTGCCGTCTTATGACTGTTGTGAGAATCCACTACGACTGTCCGCGTCTCGTTGAAATCGTTATCCATGGTGTGCTCCTTGGAGGCCGTTGTTCTTACTGGCCTGCGGGCGTCAAAGGTGCACGCGGTGTGCCAAAAACGAATAGTGCCCGAAATATTTGATACTGCGAGCTTTGGAGGCTAGCTGAGGGACTTACCGGGCGTAAAACTTACGGCCGGTCGGTAATGAGTTCGACGTTGAAGGAGCCCAAAGCGTTCAACTGAACGTGAATTGGCACGCCCAGCGGAGCTTCGACAATCCCAGCGTAGGAACCGGTGGTGACGATCTGGCCGGCCTTAAGACCCTGCCCCCGGCAATTGAGAAACTGCACCAGCCAGGCGAGCGACTTCAGGGGATGGCCGCTGGGATGGGGATGCACCTTATCGAACAGCGGTCCGGATGCGGTGCGAATGGTGACGTGCAGTTGTTCCAACGGGTGGTCGAGCACGTTCGGGATCACGGGCCCGATGAACAGGCCGTGATGGTTGTAGGCGTCCGCTAGAATTTCGGGAGGAGTGGCGGAAGCGCGGTCAGCGAACCGGGTGGTGATCAGTTCGAGGACCATGCGCGCCTCGCCGATCGCACCACGGATTTCCTCGTCGGTGTAAGGCGTTGCGCGGGGTGGCAGGTCGTGGGCGATGACGAAAGCGATTTCCGGTTCGATCAGGCCTATCTCGCCGGGCACCGCGCAAGGCAAGGAACGCAGGAGGCCCGACGCCGGGAGCGCAGCTACGATCGGCCCGGTAAGGGGATTGGGGGTACCGCATTTCCAACCGCCCACGGTGTCGCCGAGAAGTTCGATGACGCGTTCGTGAATCGCGACCGCCGAATCGTTGTCCGTGGGGCGAAAGGCTTCGGGTATGGATGGGCCCGGTGTCTTGGCTTTGCGTGCGGCCAGCAAATGGTGCGCGGCCTGATCAATCTGTTGAGGGGAGAGCATGGGAGCTTAGTGATCCGCCTTAGTCTCGACATGTCCGCCGAACTGGAAGCGCAGTGCGGATAAAATCTTGTCGGCGAAATCGCCCTCTCCGCGCGAGGTGAAGCGCTGATATAAGGCGGCGCTCAGCACCGGTGCGGGCGCGGATTCGTCGATGGCTGCCTGAATGGTCCAGCGGCCTTCTCCGGAATCCGAGACGCGCCCCGAAAATTTATCCAGGCCGGGACTGGCGGCGAGAGAAGCAGCGGCGAGATCCAGCAGCCAGGAAGCCACTACGCTTCCGCGCCGCCACACTTCCGCGATGTCCGCCAGATTCAATTCGTATTGATAGTGTTCGGGGTTTCGCAAAGGCGTGGTTTCGGCGTCAACGGTCCGAGTCTTGAGGCCGACATTCGCGTGGCGCAAGATGTTCAATCCCTCGGCGTATGCGGCCATCAGACCATACTCGATGCCGTTGTGGACCATCTTGACGAAGTGGCCGGCGCCGACCGGCCCGCAGTGGAGGTATCCTTCTTCCGCTGTATTCGGGGCGCCCGGCTTGGTCCCTGCGTGGTTGCGCCCCGGCGTCGGCTCGATGGTGCCGCGCCCCGGAGCGAGGGTTTTAAAAATCGGATCCAGATGCGCCACTATGCCGGCTTCGCCGCCGATCATTTCGCAGTAGCCGCGATCCAGTCCCCAAACGCCGCCGCTGGTGCCGACATCGACGTAGTGAATGCCCTTAAGTGCAAGCTCCTGGCCGCGGCGGATGTCGTCAATGTAATAAGAATTGCCGCCGTCGATCAAAATGTCGCCTGGCGCGAGAAGCGGCACGAGTTGCGCGATCATGCTGTCGACGGCCGCCGCAGGCACCATCATCCAGATGGCGCGAGGCGCGTCCAGTTTCGCGACAAAATCGGCGAGCGATGACGATCCAGTGGCGCCTTCGTCTGCCAGTTGTTTTACGTTGGCCGCGTTCAGGTCAAATACGACGCACGCTTGTCCGCCCTTACTGAGGCGGCGGACCATGTTGGCTCCCATGCGGCCGAGGCCGATCATTCCCAGTTGCATAGAATTCCATAGTATCGCGGAGAGTGCCGCCACAAATAAAAACCCCCAAGCCGCGTTAGCGGACTGGGGGGTCCCCTCCGACAAACTCGATGTCGCTGGTTCGGCGCCGGCGCTAGTGCTTGGGCCCGAAGAAAGCGATGAGGCCTAAGCTGAGGGTGCTCTGATGATCCGCCGCGCCGAACTCCCCGGCCTGGAAGAAGGGCGCAGTCGACCAGTCATAACGGTATTCCAGACGTGCCAGTACGCCTTGAGCGGCTTTGGCTTCCGCAGTGATCGTGAACTCCTTAACCGCCTGTGCGGTTCCAGTGGAGCCGCCATTGTGATCGTTGAACCATTCCAATCGTGGCGTAATCGCAAATTTGTCATTGAGTTGGAACTTCGCCGCGCCAGCAATTCCCGTCCAGATCGACGACGTTCCGTCCCCATTGTTTTGTTTGGCGTAATCGAAGTTGAGATAGGCATTAAATTTGCTGGACGGCGTGAACAGGACGGTGGTGTCGTACAAATTGCGCCAGCCCTTATTGGTGCCGGTGTTTTCCGGGCCAGTGTAATAGTCGTTCGCCCAGCTCACTTTCGAACTGGTGAAGTTCCCCACGAAGCCCATGGTCTTCCCGGTGTTATTATCTTCAACATTATTCCAGCCGTTCACCACTTGAAATCCGCCTGTAAAGTGGCTGCCCACCGGAAGCACAGTTCGAATGCCGAAGTGGTAGTACGGAATTGCCCAAGCGAAAAGAATCGAACGGGAGTAGTTCCAGTCGTCCTTGGCCTCGATGACTTCCGCGCCGGCGCTGGTGACAAACTGTCCGGCGTCGAGTTCAATGCCCTTGCTGCTCTTCAAACTGACATAGGCTTGTTCGATGTTGCGCAGGAAGCCACTACCACCGGAGGGTTCCGAACCATGAATGACGTCAAACGCCTTGCCAAATCCGAGATCCACACGGAAGCCAACGGGATCCGCGTCGTGGGACATCGTTAGCTTGGCCATGCTGAGGCTCATCTGGTTGGCATTGAAGTTGAAGTTATAAAGGGCGTTCTCCCCGGGGACTCCGCCCGAGTTCGGATGGTTGAAATTCGCTGTGTAGTAGCCATCGATCAGACCGCTGAAATCGATGGGGCCAACCGACCAGGTAGGCGCCGGTGGCGCCGGCGCAGGAGCGGCGGTTTGATCCTGTGCAAATGCCAAGGACGCGATGGCCATCAGACAACTGCCCACGAATAGTCTTGTCTTCTTCAAGGTGAAACCTCCCAAAAATTTAAGCTGAAACAGGGTTACAAGCGGCGCGGCTTGCTCCTACTGAAGTGCGAATAACCCGATTGTAATGGCCACTTCCGAGCTTGGCTAATAGATAATTTCGATAGACTCGATAGCCCCTAAACCCCTCGCGGTCAATGGCATGGCTATAGATAATTTCGATTGACCTCATTCAGAGTTTTTCAGTGTCGCGTTCCAGGGTTGCGGGATACTGATTGGATAGGATAAGAAATGGCGGCGAGTGCGGGAATCAGCATGGAGAAATTACAGAGTGGCCGGGCATGGAGCCGGATTCGCGAGGCATTTTACGGTACCGGCGACGCGGCCGCTGTGCAAAATGAGTTAACTGGCGTTATCGATAGCCGGACTATCGAGACTTTCGACGGGACGCTGCGGAGCGCTTTTCCTAAGGGGATTGCGATGCTGGCGGTAGGGGGATACGGACGCCGCGAGTTGTTCCCGTATTCCGACATCGACATTATGATCCTGCTGGAGAATGAGTCTCTGGCGGCAAACATAAAGGATTCTCTCTCCGAATTCACGCGGCAGTTATGGGACGCAGGACTGCGGCTTAGCCATTCAGTGCGCACGGTGACCGACTGCGCGGAAATTCACGATCACAATCCGGAACTGAACATCAGCCTTCTCGATCGGCGGCTACTGGCCGGCGACACGCAAGTGCATGGCAAGCTGGAAGCGCGACTCCCGTTGTTTTTCACCAAGCAGGGTCATCGGCTCACCAAGCATCTCTGCCAACTGACGCGCGCGCGCCACGGCAAGTTCCAGGACACGCTCTTCCATCTGGAACCGGATGTGAAGGAGGCTCCCGGAGGATTGCGGGATTTGCATTTCATTCACTGGATCTCCGGTCTGCGTCCCGAGTTGCGCCCGGAAACACCGCTGGCGGAAGCCACGGCATTTCTTTCCTCATTGCGCTGTTTCCTGCATTTCGAGGCCTTGGGCGATAGGAATGTGCTGAATTTCGAAGCCCAGGAATCTGTAGTCAAGCAGCCGTTTTCCAGCGCGAAAACGCCAACGCTATGGATGCGCGAGTATTTCAGCCACGCCGGCGTTGTTTTTCGCGAGGCTCAGCGCACCCTGGACGCAACCGAGAAATCCGAGACCTCTTTGTTCAGCAGCTTGCGCAATATGCGCCCACGAATTTCGAACTCTGAATTTACTGTCTCCAACGAGCGCATTTTCCTGCGCAATCCGGCGCGTCTGCAAAGCGATCCGGAGACGATTCTGCGCCTGCTCGAGTTTGTGGCTCGCCACGGCGTTGTATTGGCGGCTGAAACCGAGCGGAGACTGGAAGCGGCTCGCGGCGTCTTCGCGGAGTGGTGCCGGGTTCCGCGCCCGCTGTGGCCCCAGCTCAAGGCTATTCTGTCATTGCCGAGCGCCTCGATGGCTCTGCGAGTGTTGCAAAATACCGGTCTGATGCAGGTTCTTTTTCCCGAATGGGAGGGCGTGGCCAGCCTGGTAGTACGGGACTTCTACCATCGGTACACAGTCGATGAGCACACACTTGTGTGTATTGAGCAATTGGCCGCGTTGCGTACAGCGCAAGATCCTGTGGTGGGGCGTTTCAGCGGGCTTCTGACTGAGATCGACAATCCGGCGCTTCTTCTGTTTGCGCTGCTCTATCACGACGTCGGCAAAGGAGCGTTCACGGGCCACCACTCGGACGTGTCGGCCGAGTACGCGCTGGCTGCCATGCAGCGCATGCAGGTGCCTCAGGAAGAGCAGGAGACAGTAGCATTTCTGGTGCTGCACCATCTGGCGTTATCCGAAGTAATGACAGGCCGAGACTTGGGCGATCCCGCCACGGCTCGCGCTGTCGCCGATCGCGTGGGCACGATTGAACGCTTGAAATTGCTGGCGGTGCTCACATATGCGGATATTTCGGGCGTGAACCCGGGCGCCATGACGCCGTGGCGGCTGGAACAACTTTGGCGGGTCTACCGTGTGACGCGACAGGAGCTGACGCGAGAACTCGAAACTGATCGCATCCAGGAAGTGCCCGAAGATCTCGTGGCCCGCGCCGGTTTTCTGAAGGGCCTCCCGACGCGCTACCTGCGGACCCATACGCCGGCGGAAATCGAAGGCCATGTGAAGCTCTACGAGGTGAGCCGGCCGACCGGCGTGGCTGCGAAACTCGAGCACGCCGACGGCACCTGGCGCGCGACCGTAGTGGCCCGCGACATGCCGTTTCTGTTCGCATCGTTGGCCGGTGCGTTCTCCAGCTTCGGTCTGGATATTCTCAAAGCGGAAGCTTTCTCGAACGCGCGCGGACTGATCGTCGATACCTTCGTTTTCGGCGACCCGCGCCGCACTCTGGAACTGAATCCCTCCGAGACCGACCGGCTGCTGGATCTGCTGCGTCACGTGGCAACCGGCAAGACCGATGTGAGGCTGCTCCTCAAGAACCGGCCGCAGCCTGAATCGAAGAGGGCGGCCGAACCGCCGAGCGTGGAATTCGACTCGAATGCCTGCGCCACCGCGACGCTGGTGGAAATCAACGCGCAGGATCGCCCCGGCCTGCTCTATAACCTGGCGACTGCGTTCTCCTCGGCCGCCTGCAACATCGACGTAGTGCTGATCGACACCAAGGGCCGCCGCGCCATTGATGTTTTCTATGTGGCGCACCAGGGGAGTAAACTTTCGCCCGAGACCCAGGCAATCGTGAAAGAACGTCTGCTCGCAGTGTGCTGACACCGGCGCCGATCTCACGCTCCGCGTGACACAGAATTCGCGTGGGCCGTGACGCTGTAACCGTACGGCAAAACGCCCCGGACGTCTGTCCGGGGCGCTGCTTTCCACTCGAATGAGAAACCAGTTCCTAGAACTGATTCCACAGGTACTGGTTATAAACCTCGTGGTGGAACTGCACCTCCGGCGGTTTGACAATAGTCCCCAACAGCCGTGGACAGCGATCGGCAGAAGCCTTTTTCAACTCTGCATAGCGGGCCTTCACGTCGGTTCCAAACAGTTTGGTAGTCCAATCGGCGTTGTTGAAGTTGTCCATAGCGTCGTAGATGTTGTCCGGCAGGAACCGCTTGGCCGAGCGCAGATCCTTCATCTTCGAGATATTTCCGTCGAGTCCGGTCTTAAAGATCGAGTACAGAACCATGTAGGGGTTGGCATCGGGAGCGACCGCGCGAACCTCGACACGAATGCTGCGCTCGTTGCCGAGGGGAATGCGGACCATCGATCCGCGGTCGACGGCCGATGCGATGAGCTGGTTGGGCGCCTCAAAGTGCGGGTCCAGGCGCCGGTAGGCATTGACGCTGGGATTCAGAACCAGGCAAATGTCATTGCCGGCAGTCAGAATGCGATCCGTGAAGTCCCAACCCGCCTTGCTTAGCTTTTCTTCGCCCTTGGCGTCCCAGAACAGATTCTTCGAACCCTTGCTCACGGAAACGTTGGTGTGCATGCCACTGCCGTTCACGCCCACCACCGGCTTGGGCAAGAAGCTAGCGGTCATCCCCATGCTCTTCGCCACCTGGCGGCAGATGAACTTATAGAGCTGAATGTGGTCGGCGGCAGCCACCACTTCGGCGTAGCTGTAATTAATCTCGAACTGCGACGGCGCCACCTCAGGGTGATCCTTTTCGTTCTGGAAGCCCATGGCCCGCTGCACTTCGGCGCTCTTGTCGATAAAGGTCCGCAGCGGATCGCCCGGCAGTGAGTGGTAATAGCCGCCGGTGTTCACATAGTCGAATTTGCCGGTCGCGTTGAAATTTCTTTCCGCATCGAGGCCCGCGAAGACGAAACCTTCGATTTCGTTGGCCGCGTTCAGCGTGTATCCGTTTTTTTTGAACTGGCCGTTGGCATACGCCTTGAGTACGCCGCGCATATCGCCAATGTAGGCGCTGCCGTCTTTTTCCAGGACCTCGCCGAAGACCAGCACCTTGCCCTCACCGAAAAAATCGGCGGGCGCCCAATAGAACGCTCCCCAGTCGACGCCCAGCCGCAGATCGCTCTCCTTCTGCGCCGTGAAGCCGCGAATCGAAGAACCGTCGAAGGTCAGATTATCCCAGCTCTTGAGCAGGAACTTCTTGTCGTAATCCAGCATGTGCAAGCGGCCTTCGAGGTCGCTGAACATGAGGGTGACGGCCTTGACCCGTTTTTCGTCGGTGAGGTACTTCAGACGTTCTTCGCGGATCGTTTCCATCGGAACGCGGCTTAACCGCTGTTCCTTGGCCTTCAGGTTCAGTTCTTCCAATTCTCCGTAAGGGAGTTGCAGAAAATCGCGCAGTTCGTAGCTCATTCTTCTCCTCGGGGCGTTCTAACGTTGGGTGATGTTCAATGCCAATGTTACATTGTCAACGAAAACAGCGTGCCCGAGCAAGAGTTGAGCGATAAATTGTGTTTATGGGGCCGATTGCCATCGAGGATGAGGCGATGCAAAAGTGCGCAAACAGGGCGCGGGCCGTGTAAGCACGAATCGCGCTGAGGAAGACGCGGCGGGAGGCCATTTTCGAGGTAACGCGCGCCGTCAAACGCGCTCGATGATCGTTGCGATGCCTTGGCCGACGCCGATACACATAGTGCACAGGCCGTAGCGGCCTCCGGTCTGGCGGAGCTGGTAGAGTGCCGTTGTGATCAGGCGCGCGCCGCTGGCTCCGAGCGGATGCCCGATGGCAATGGCGCCTCCGTTGGGGTTGACGTGGGCGGCATCGTCGGCGAGGCCAAGTTCGCGGGTGACGGCGAGCGCTTGTGCGGCGAAGGCTTCGTTCAATTCGATCACATCAATTTGCGAAAGCTGGAGCCCGGCCTTGGCCAGAACTTTGCGGGTCGCGGGCGCCGGACCGATACCCATAATGCGCGGCGAGACTCCGACCGCGGCGGAGGCAACCACGCGCGCCTTGGGCGTCAGGCCGTGCCTCCGGGCGGCGGATTCAGTGGCCAGGATCAGGGCCACCGAACCGTCGTTGATACCCGACGCGTTGCCCGCGGTGACGGTGCCAGTGGGCTTCACCACCGGCTTTAGCTTGGCCAGAATTTCGAGACTGGTATCGGGCCGCGGATGCTCATCGGCCGCGAACTTCTTGGGATCGCCATTCTTCTGGGGAATCATGACGGGCATGATCTCGCAAGCGAAGAAACCGGCGGCGTGCGCTTTTGCCCATCGCTGCTGGCTGCGATAGGCGAAGGCATCCTGATCGGCGCGATCCACGTGGAACTCTTGGGCGACGTTCTCGGCGGTCTCGGGCATGGAATCTACCCCGTAACGGGCCTGCATTAAGGGATTTATGAAACGCCAGCCGATGGTGGTGTCAAACATTTCAGAGCCGCGGCTGAAAGCGGCATCGGCCTTGCCTACTACGAAAGGCGCTCGCGACATGCTCTCGACACCACCGACGATGGTGAGCTCCGCTTCGCCCGATTTGATAGCCCGGGCTGCGACGCTCAGCGCGTCGAGGCTCGATCCGCAAAGGCGATTTATCGTCGATCCGGGAACCTCCTGGGGCAATCCAGCGAGCAGCAGAGCCATGCGGGCCACATTTCGGTTGTCCTCACCGGCCTGGTTGGCGCAGCCGAAGACTACGTCGTCGACAGCGCCCCAATCGAGGCCGGGATTGCGCTCCATCAGGGCTTTGAGGGGGAGCGCAGCCAGGTCGTCGGTGCGGATATTGGCGAGCGATCCCCCGTATCGTCCAAAGGGCGTGCGAATCGCGTCGCAGATAAAAACTTCGCTCATAACTTTCAAGCCCCCGGGCTCATAGGCTTTGAACCGCCGGCGCCCCGCGAGCGCGAAACCCCGGGTGTCGCCGTGCGCGAAAGTGGCCTGGAAACCCTAGTTTAGCTTAGTCGGACCGCTTGGCATGATATCGCGGACAAAGGCCACTAGCTTGCATCCGATGGGCCAGTTCCGGCATCATAAGAAGCGGCAGGAAGAGACGAGCAAACAATTATGGCTAGCGAAAATACCCTGAACTTCACCGACAACGCTTTTGACCAGGACGTGCTGAATTCGGAGGTCCCGGTTTTGGTGGACTTCTGGGCTCCGTGGTGCGGACCCTGCCGGGCGATGGCACCTACACTCGACGCCGTTGCCGATGAGTACGCCGGTAAGGTGAAGGTCGGGAAGCTGAATACCGACGACAACCCGGGCACTGCTTCGCGCTTTCAGATCCGCGGGATCCCCACACTTCTGCTCTTCAAGGGCGGCAAAGTGGTAGATCAGCGCGTGGGAGCGATGGGCAAGCCCGACCTGAAAAAGATGGTCGACGCGCACGTCGGCGAACCCGTCTAAGTACGCCGCATCTTCGCGCGAGGCTGTTCCTCGCGTGCCGAGAGGAGCGAGGACTCCGTCGGCGGTAAGATGCCGAAGACTTGGGCCCGGAGTTTGCCATGAGTCGACATAGCAACGACGAACGGCCCAATGTAGGGAAGTACGTTGACGATCAGATATTCGCCGACACGGCGGAGCCACGTGCCTTCCGCATCCGCAATCCCCCCGAATTGAGAGACCGCATCGCGGGCCGTAAATTCCGCGAATACCAGCAGCAGCGCAACTTCGATCGCCGACACCAGAATGGTTCCCAGCAGGAGCGGGCTCAGACTACGCTTGACGTCGGGGGCCGCCAAAATGATCGCCCAATATACTGGAAGGCTGAAGGTGAAGGCGATGGCGTCGCTGCGGGACAGGTCGAAATCGATCGAGCGAATTTCCCGAGCCACCGGGTGCTCGGGCGTCGCGGGCAAGATTGCGTGGAGAGGCACGTGAAAGCTCCAGTCGCCCGAAGACGTATATTCGATGGAAACGAAGGCTCCAGCAGCGCCCTTCAGCACATATAGCATAGGGTCGAGAAGCACGAACCACCAGAGAGTGAGCAGGCCGATCAGGAGCGCCGAACCGCGCAGCAGGAAGCGGGTCTGCGGTTCAAGCGCGCGCATATAGCGCAGTCCCGGGCCGCACGGCATGTCGGACCCACAGCCAGAAGATCACCATGGTGTCGAGCACCAGCAGGCTCTCCCAAAGGTAGGCGTGTGCGAAGTCGAACCACGTCATGCTGTACTGCCCCAGATAAAAAAGACTAATGAAGCGAAGGATGTTGAGCGCCTGAACGATCGCGCTGCCGGCTGCCAGCCCGAGCGCCTTCATGTTCCGGGAGGCAGGGAAGGCGAGGACCGCCGACCACAGCAAAATAAGTACATTCACCGCATTGCATCCGTCGCGCATTTCAACTCCGAAGCCCCCGGGAGCGCGCAGGATTGCACCATCGCGCGCAGCGTGACCTCCGCAGCCCGTTAGCAGGCCATGCGCGACGGAGACCAGTACCCGTGAGAACCGCACATCCAGCGCCTGGACCGGCGGAGTAAATAAAATGCCGAACGCGAGCAGCGCCCAACAGGTAAAGGCCAGAGCAAACCGCAAGGGGTGCAGCTTAGTCACCGTGGTCATGGCGGGCATTGAAGCGCCCTAGGCTAGTGAACGTGCCCGGTCCAGATCTGCACGGCCCTTCATCCGAGGACTTGCGCCTTCCTAGCCAGGACCGATCCCAAACCGGCCAATAGCACGCCGAGTCCGGCCAGCACCGGCCACGACATGGCTGGAGCATTCGAGATGTTTTGGGTTTGAGGCGGAGGCTGCAAGAAGGGCGCACCGGAGTTCCCGGTGCAGAACGTGACTTGGCTTCCGTCTAGCGTCACCGCACCGTTCCGGGCCAGGAGCCTCCCGCCGACACTGGCGCCGGTATTTAGCGTGATGCTGCTGAGCGCGACGATGCTTCCCACCAGTGAAGTCCCTGTACCCAGGGTCGCAGAACTGCCGAGTTGCCAGAACACTCCGCAACTCGATGCGCTATTGGTGAGGACCACAGTTGAACCGCTGGCGGTGGTGAGAGTACTTCCTGTCTTGAAGATGAAGATGGCGTTAGGGTTGCCCTGCGCGTCGAGCGTAAGAGTGCCGGTCAACTGGGCCGAAGTAGCGAAGCAATAGACCCCCGGCGTAAGCGTCAAGCCGCCTAAATCCACGCCAGTCAAGTCGGTATTGCATGCGTTGCCCGCGAGCTGGTTGTATAAAGCGGTGAGGTCAGTCTGCGCTTGGGCCGCCGTGGCATCGGCCGCATGGATCGAGCCGGAGGTGACAATCCCCGGAGGGAATCCGCTGACGGCACTTCCGGGGCTCACGCCCAGATTGCCGTTCACGATAGTCGGCGTGGCGGTATTGGTTACTGTCGACCCACCCAGCACCCCAAAGGAACTTAGTTGGGCCATTGCCTTGGGCGGGCCGAATGTCAGCGCCAGGAGCCCCACAACCGAGGCCGTCGCGCGATTGAACTTCATTCGATGCAATTTGCTGGAGCCTTAACCTGAAGGTTAAAGTACAATTCCCTGAATGTCAACCAGTATTCTAGCGCAATGATTGCGACGCGTCGGCGGAATGATTCCCGTTTTCACGCGCAGGCTGGAGAAATGCCGTTGATTTTCTTAAAAAGCCGGAGAAACGCGATTTAAGTGGATTGGGGCTTCACGCGAGCGTGCTCTGACGGAACCAGGCCGGCTGCATAACCCACGACTCACGTGAGGCCTACACTGGGATGGCTATGCCTCAAAGCGCCTCATAAAGCGGCGCTCCGAAGAAAGCTGAGGCTGGCTGCAGGCAGGCCGGTCTGGCGATCAGCCCGTCACCGCGCCCTGCGCGGCCGAGCCGACTAATTTAACGTATTTCTGAAATACTCCGGTGGTATATTTCAGCGCCGGCGGATTCCATGACTTCATTCTTTCGGCGATTTGTTCAGGGCTGAGAGCCACATCGATAGAGCTGGTCTCGACATTGATAGTGATGATGTCGCCTTCATTCAGCGCTGCGATCGGACCGCCGACTGCCGCTTCGGGAGCGACATGGCCCACCATGAATCCGCGGGTCGCGCCGCTGAAGCGTCCATCGGTCATGAGCGCAACGTCTTCGGAGAGCCCGGCGCCCACGATCGCTCCCGTCACGCCCAGCATCTCGCGCATTCCCGGCCCGCCGCGCGGCCCTTCGTAACGGATCACCAGCACATCGCCGGCTTTGATCTTGCCGCCGGTCACCGCCGCCATAGCGTCCTCTTCGCGGTTGAAGAGGCGCGCCGGCCCGCGATGTTCCTTGCGATTGGTCCCGGCTACCTTGATCACGCAGCCTTCCGGCGCCAGATTACCCTTCAGGATCACCAGCCCCCCAGTCTTCTTGATGGGGTTGTCCAAGGCGCGAATCACGTCTTGCCCCGCCGTTTCCTTGGCCTCCCCGGCCTCTTCGCCGAAAGTGCGGCCGGTGACGGTCATGGCGTCCTTGTGCGCATACCCGCCATCTACCATGCGCTTGGCCACTACAGGCCAGCCCCCGGCGTTATCGACATCCAGCGCCACATACTTGCCGCCGGGCTTCAGATCCACCAGCAGCGGAGTCCGGTGGCTGATGGTCTGGAAATCCTCGATCTTCAAATCCACCTCCGCCTCGCGCGCCATGGCCAGCAGATGCAGCACAGCGTTGGTGGATCCGCCGGTGGCGGCGACGGACGCAATAGCATTCTCGAACGCTTCGCGGGTAACGATATCGCGGGCTTTGCGCCCGGCCCGTACCGCATCCATCACCACTTCGCCGCAGCGGAAGGCGACCTGGTGTTTGCGCGGGTCGACTTGCGGCACGGATGCAGTGTTCATGGGCGAGAGACCGATCATTTCCATCACCGTCGCCATGGTGTTGGCCGTGAACTGGCCGCCGCAGGCTCCGGCGCCCGGGCAGGCCAGGTTTTCGATAGCCAGAAAATCCTCGTTCGACATCTTGCCGGCGGCGTTCGCGCCCACCGCCTCGAACACATCCAGAATCGTCAAATCGCGCCCCTTAAAGTGTCCAGGCATAATGGTGCCGCCGTACATGATGACGCCGGGAATATTGAGGCGCAGCAGCGCCATCGCGGCGCCGGGGATGGTCTTGTCGCAAGCCACCAGCGCCACTACGCCGTCGAACATGTGGCCGCGAGCCACCAGCTCGATCGAATCGGCAATCAGGTCGCGGCTCACCAGCGAGGCTTTCATGCCCTCCGTGCCCATGGTGATGCCGTCGCTGATGGCGATGGTGTTGTATTCCATCGGCGTTCCGCCGGCTGCTCGGATGCCGGCTTTGACGTGATCTGCCAGCTCGCGCAAGTTATAGTTGCACGGCATGGTTTCGATCCAGGTATTGGCGACTCCGATGATGGGTTTCTTCAAATCCTCGTCTGTGAAGCCGATGGCTTTCAGCATGGCGCGCGCGGGCGCACGGTCGTGCCCCTGGGTGATGGTATAGCTGTTCAGTTTCATGGGTGAACTTCTATGGTAGCGCCCCTTCGGAGGAAGGGCCGAGTGGGCGATGTCAGCGGAGCTTCAGCGCGAGCCGAAAAATTTAGTTGGTGGTGCCGAGGCTCTGCCCAGGCATAGCAGCGGTAATGGGCGCCAGCGTATAAGTTCCCGAGATATAGGGAATCCACTCAACAGCTGAAACACCGGAAACCTTTACCTGAAGCATTTGCTCCGGGTCTACAGTCGCCGCGAGAGGCTGGCAGCTCACAGGCTGACATGTCACGTTTGAGGTCTGCAGCCCAAGAAACCCCGCACCACCGCCCCCGGGTGCTGTCGTAGAGTTGTAGACTAAATAGTTTTTCACCTGGGCGGCGGTCCAGTTATTGACTACCGCGCCTCTTACCGCGGCGCGGGTGCGTTCTGTGATGAACTGCTGGATCAGCAGGATGCGTCCCATGTCCAAAATGAAGAGCAACATCCCCATCATCGTCAAGAAAACCAGCGCGGATTCAAGGATATTCGCACCCTTCTGATTTTTCCGGCGGCCGTTAGGCCCGGAACCACCGGGTACGTGCCGGCGGTTTTAGAGCCGTATAACACCATATTTTTAACGGCTGTCGAATAAGCAGCGGGGTTGCCAGTATCGTAACTGAGCCGGGAGCCGAGCTGGGCGGCGTTCTCTGTCGCGACCGACAGCCTGTCATAGATGTAATAGGCGTAGCCAATCTGATAGATACCGGAAAACAACATCCACATCACAAACCACCCCAGGGCGAATTCCAATAAGGCGTGGCCGTGTTCCGATTTTCGTCGCATAGATTTCATGGTCGTGGAGCTATTGATAGAGGACATTTGTGTAGATTTTTGTACTGTCGGTTCCACCTGAGCCGGCTCCGGTGATGTTCGCCGGACCAATATAGCTCGCGCAGATTCCACCCGAGCTTCCCGAGTAGCTGGTATCCAGAAAGAAATTCGCGAACCCCAGGATCGGGGTATTGGCGTTGCTGCCATTGCCTGACCAGACGCCTCCAATCGCAACCGTGACGACTCGGCGTCCGTTGCCCGTGCCGGCCGCTTTGTACTGTGGATAAGTTGTTGACGTGTCATCCGTATCCTGAGACGCTCGGGTGTCAAGAGCATCGAAGATGGAGGAGCCGCGGTTTCCGGGGACTCCGTACAACACCATATTCCCGGCGGAGATCGACGAGGGGTTGGAGTTGGCGTTCGGGTAGCCGCCATTGATGATCGCGTCGCGGACACTGCTGTTGCCGTTTCCTTCCCCAATGTCTACGAACCCATGCTCGGATGGCGGCGCGCCGGGAACTATGAAACCGGTATCGCCATTGCACGGGCTGCTGCCGTTTTTAGGCCACTTCAGGGCATATTGGGTGCCCGGGGTTAGGCCAAAGTTGACGAGGTCGGCCGCGTTATGAGCGTCCGGGGCGAACGGTAGCAGGCCACCGTTGGTCAGTGCAGAAAGAGCCATTTGGCCGGAAGTCGCTGAAGCTGAAACCGTATATGCCGTCGCAATCCCTGGGAGAACCGGGAGGAAGTTCAAATTCACGTTTGCCGAAGCGGTGACTTTAAGGAAACGGTAACTATTAGTCGCCGGCGCGCTCGCGGTAGCGTAGCTGTCATAGGTTCCTGCAAAGCTGGTGGCGTAGCTGGTGTTGACGGTAGAGATGGTGGTCGAGTCGAAGTTAACTTTGTTGGCGAGAGCCGCGCCACCGGGGCCGGTCAGCGCCATGGAATTGGCTCCTTGGATGCCAGACTGCGAGCCGTCCATCTTTGCGATGGCACCCATGGCGGAATTGTCGGCGAAGGTCTGCAGCTCGCTTTTATAGATAAATATTCTGCCCATGTCGATGGCCAACCCCAGCATTCCTATCATGACGAAGACCGAAAGGGCAATGAGCATCAGGCTGAATCCGCGTTCGCCGGTCTTGTGGGCCTTTCGGGACTTGACCGATGAAGTTGGATGGGACTGACGGTTGGCGCGGCAAGCACTAGACGTGCCGGCCCCGATCCTCAGGGTGTTATGTCTGTAGCGGTCTCTCGCTACGAATCCCAAGGGAGCGGTGATGTGCGCCCTGTAGGCTGCCGCATCGTACGCACGCTCTCCCTGGCGATTCCTCCGACGTTCGCTGTGGCATCGCATTTTTTTGCAGTAAGACGCGGAGCTTTCGACTTACGTCGTGACTCCGGATCTTGACTCCTCCGATATTGCTCTGTGTAGAGAATATCGGACGTGAGCGTCCTCTGCTATAAGCAAAAGTATCTAAGGGTGCATGGTTTTCACCGTACTGAGTGCGAGTCGGTACTAAGGCACTC
>JBDTTL010000018.1:0-27815 GCA_039930665.1 Acidobacteriota bacterium | reverse complement strand
CCGCTTCCCCGCCCTTCTCCAACTGCTGCGTGATGTCGAAAAAGCGCTGCGCCTCCTGAACGCTTCTCTGCGCATTCGCATACTTTCGCTGGGCCACTGCGATCGCGTAGTAATACTGAACGACGGTCAGGCTCAGCCCGCGCGCGGCCACGTCGACTCTCGCTCGGGCGACGGCTTCGGCGGACAGGGCACGATTTAGCTCGCCGCGCCGCACTAGTGAGAGCGCTTCCTGATGCATCACCGCCTGTTCGTTATAGATGTGTACTCCGTCGTTAGCTACAAAGACTCCGGAAGAGGTGCCGTTGCCTTCGGTGTAAACGAATTGGTTAAAGGCGTTCAACGACGGCAAGCGGGCCGCGCGGGCTTGTGCCGTATCCTCCCGGGCCTGTAGTACTGCGAAACTCGCGGTCTGGATCTGCCCGGCGTATTGCCGCGCTCGGGCGAGGGCGTCCTGCAGCGCGATCACTGTTGCCGCAGGCGCAGCGGCAGGAGGACTCTGCTGCGCCTGCGCGACGCCAAGAAGCACCGCCAGGTTCGCCCAGATTACCGGTATTCTTCGGTTCATAACGACTACTAACCAGTGGACCATTTCATTCTGAAGATACGCTGTGGGATTCAACGTTTCCTCAGTTTTCGCCGTTACGATCGGGTTTGATACGATCGGGGACATGCAAGTTCTGGTCGTCGAAGACGAGCAGCGGATGGCCGAGTTACTGCGGCGCACTCTGCAGGAAGAAGGTCATCAGGTGGTCGTGGCCTACGACGGCAAAGAGGGTTTCGAGATAGCCCGTTCGTCGTCTTTCGACGTGATCATCCTCGATGTGATGCTCCCGGGCATGGACGGTGTGACGGTCGCCCGGCAGTTGCGGGAGCGCCGCAATCAAACGCCCATGCTGATGCTGACCGCGCGCGACGCTCCCTCCGACATCATCAAAGGGTTGGATTGCGGAGCCGACGATTATCTGACGAAACCCTTTTCGATCGATATTCTGCTGGCTCGTGTGCGCGCCGTCAGCCGCCGGGGGGCGGTGGCGCGTCCGGTATGCCTTGAGGTCTGCGACCTGAGGCTCGATCCGGCCAGCCGCCGCGTGACGCGAGCCGGCGAGACCCTGGGATTGACCCGCCGCGAATACCAGCTCCTCGAATTGCTGATGCGAAACCCGGGCCGAGCCATCAGCCGCGATCACATTCTCGAGTCTGTGTGGGGGTTCGACAGCGATGTAAACGAGAACACCCTGGAAGTTTTCATGCGGCAACTCCGGCTGAAAGTGGACACGCGCGAGCCTAAGCTGATCCACACAGTGCGTGGCTTTGGCTACATGATGCAGGAACCGTGACGTCATGCGCACCCGCTCCCTTCGCTTTCGTTTAACGGTTTGGTACACCGCGGTCCTGACAGCCGGGCTGGCCTTGTTCGGAACGCTGCTGTGGCTCTCTCTGCGCCATCAATTGAATGCCGACCTGCAACGCGATGTGGACGGCCGCGCGGCGCGCTTCGAAAGCTTCTTCCGCAGCGAAGCGGCGGAGGCCGGCGTACATCTGAGCGAGGAGTTGGAAGAGTTCTGCCAGGCGCTGCCCCCGGCCAGCTACATTAATGTGCGCGGTTCCGAGGGCTTCGCATTTCGCTACCCGGAGAGCCAGCCTGCAGGGCCGAGCGGATTCCTGGTGCGTCAGCGGACATTCACGCTCAATGGCCAAACGTTCGATCTGGAAGTGGGCGCGCCGATCGCCGATATACGCCACTTTTTAGACCTGCTGCGGCTGCTGCTATGGAGCCTGATACCAGTGGTGATTGCCATCGGCTGCCTTGGGGGCGCGTGGTTGAGCGGGCGCGCCTTGCGTCCGGTAGAGAATGTGACGAACGCGGCGCTGGCGATCAGCATTGAAAATCTTTCGGAACGATTGCCGGTTCCCGCCACCGGCGATGAGATCGCTCGACTTGCCGCCGTGCTGAATTCGATGCTCTCCACGCTGGAGGCGGCGGTGACCACCCTTTCGCAATTCGCGGGCGACGCGTCGCACGAACTGCGCACTCCACTCGCGGTCATCCGCACTACGGCCGAGCTGGCTTTGCGCCGTGAACGCACGCCAGAAGCCTATCGGACCGCACTCCGCGAAATAGCCGGCGAGTCGGAGCGTATGACGCAGCTGATCGAGGATCTGCTGGCATTGGCGCGCAGCGACGCAGGATCCGTCGATATGCCGCGCTCGGCTGTCGACCTGCGCGAGGTGCTAGCGGAAGTCAGCAAAGAGATGGCAAAGCTGGCCGATACGGCGGGGATCCAAGTGATCACGAATTTAGGCGAACGGCCCATGATCGTATCGGCCAACCGCCTGGCTCTGCATCGCCTGTTCATGGTCATGCTCGATAACGCTCTAAAATATTCGCGCGCAGGTGGCGAGGTAATCCTCGGCGTAAGTCGGGCGGACGGCCTGATTTCCGCGAGTGTCCAGGACTTCGGCGAAGGGATCGACGAGGGCGACCTTCCTCATATCTTCAAACGCTTTTATCAAGCCGATCGATCCCGGAGCGGAGACGGGTACGGCCTGGGCCTGTCGCTCGCGGAGAGTATTGCGCACGCCCACGGCGCGGAAATCGATGTCCGCAGTAAGCGCGGCGAGGGGACCAGGTTCCGGGTCAGTTTTACTGAACGCGACGCAACTGCTGCGCCATTTGCACCGGCCTCCGGGAAGGCGGCGAAAATGGAGGCGCTTGCGGACCGATGACGCGCCGGCCATTCAGCCAATCTTCAGTTTGTCCCGCTATCGTATGCGAGGGAGTGACGCGCGAACGCGCCATTCGCACGCACCCTTGAAAGGAGTGCACCCACATGAAGAGATCGCTACTTCCGGTTCTTCTGGCAGCCACCGCCTTGGCGGCTCCGCCAACCTATAAAATCGTCGGCAAAATCAAGATTGGCGGCGTTGGGCGATGGGACTACTCGTACTCCGACAGCGCCAATCACCGCTTGTACATCTCGCACGGCACTCAGACCGAAGTCGTCGACACCTCGACGGATAAGCTGATTGGCACCATCCCGGGAACTAATGGAGTGCATGGGATCGCAATCGCCAACGACCTGGGTCGTGGCTTCACCAGCGACGGCGGCGACAACGACGTTACTGTTTTCGACCTGAAGACTCTCAAGGTTCTGAGCAAAGTGAAAACCGGGCAGAATCCGGATTCGATCATCTATGAGCCGGTATCGCACCGTGTGTTTACTTTTAACGGCCGCAGTTCCGATTCCACCGCTATCGACGCCAAAACCGGGGACGTAGTCACGTCCTCCCTTCCGCTGGGCGGGAAACCGGAATTTTCGCAGATCGACGGCAAAGGCCATATCTACGTCAATATCGAAGACAAAAACGAAATCGTCGAAGTGGACGCAAAGAATGCGCTGGTGGCCAAACGCTATTCCATCGCGCCTTGCGATGGCCCCAGCGGGATGGCCATCGATCCCAAGGGCCGCCTGTATTCGGTCTGCGAAAACAAGGTGATGATCATTAGCGATCCGGCTTCGGGCAAAGTTCTGGCGAATGTGACGATCGGCGGTGGAACCGATGGAGTTGCCTACGACGACGGCTACGCTTTTAGCGCGAACGGAGCGGATGGCACTCTCACGATGGTCGGCGAAACGTCGCCCGGTAAGTTCGAGGCGCTTTCCACGATTCCAAGCCAGCGCCTGGGGCGAACTATCGCGGCCGATCAGCGAGCGCACAAGCTGTACGTTCCGACCGCGGAGTTCGGACCTGCACCGCCGCCTTCCCCCGATGGCAAGAAGGGCCGTGCGCCCGTGTTGCCCGATACTTTCGAGATTCTCGTCTTCGGGCGATAGTGCGGTATTTGCGCAGTCACTTGCGCGACGATCTAGGCACCTGCATTCGGATTCGATTGCACTGCGGGCACTTCCACTTTCTTTTCTTGTGGTAGATATGCCCCTTCAGCTCTTTCATCGGAATCTTGCAGCGCTGGCACGTCACGGATAAGGCTTTCCTCTTCAGCGTCGCATGATGTCAAGGCGCACCCTATCGGGGCCTACTGTATCAAGGCGCACCGTATCAAGTAGGATGGACTTTCACCTTGATGAACACCTACGACGAGCTGCGCTACAACAACCTCCCCAACGCCGAGACTCATCCCAGCCGGTTGTGGGTGCTGGCGAAGCTGGCGGGGCTTGAACCCGCAGCAATAGAAACCTGCCGGGTGCTGGAACTCGGCACCAGCGAAGCGGCCAACATCATCGGCATGGCGGTGGCGCTGCCGTGCGCGGAATTCGTGGGCGTCGACCTGGCGGCGGAGCCTCTGGCGCGCGGGCAGCGCGTGATCGACGATTTGGGCATCGCGAATGTCCGGCTGCTGCGCATGAACCTGCTGGAGAGCAACGAGTCCCTGGGCAAGTTCGATTACATTCTGACCCACGGCATCTACGGGTGGACGCCGCCGGCAGTAGGCGAGAAAGTACTCGAGATTGCGCGGAAGTGCTTGACTCCCGAAGGCGTCGGCTTCATCAGCTACAACACTCACCCCGCCGGGCACATCCGCAAGCTGGTGCGCGACATGATGTTGTATCACGTGGGGCGCTTTGAGAATCCCGCGGAGCGCCTGACGCAGGCACGCGAGTTTCTGAAAATTCTGGCGCTGGGGCGTCCAGAGATGGAGGCCTTCGATGCAGCGGCCACCAGCTACGCGCGAGTCCTGTTGGAACACAGCGACAGCGCGCTATTCCACGACGAATTGGCGCCGGTGTATGAGCCGGTATACTTTCACGAATTCGTCGAACGCGCTGGGGCGCACCAACTTCAATATTTGGGCGAGGCCAGTGGCTACGAAATGCCCAAAAACTTGCATGCGGAGGCGGTCGAAGCCGTGTGTGCGATGGCTAAAGGAGATCGCATCGCCGAGCTGCAGTACCTCGATTTCCTGCGAATGCGAGGGTTCCGCAAATCGCTACTGTGTCACAAAGAGAGAGTTCTAACGGATGAATGGGCGCCCGAGCGGATCGTGGGTTGCTACGCCACCACCACAGCAAGCGAAGACGAAAGCGGTGCATTCGTCAGTACCGAAAAAACTCAAATGGCGACCACTCATCCCGTACCGATCGAATACATGCGGCGATTGATACAAGCCAGGCCTCAATCAATCAAGGTCGAACCGGATCAAGCTCATGTGGCTCTGGAATTGTTCAAAGTCGGCATCATCGAGTTGCACGCGATGCGCGGGGTAGCTGCCGTGGATGGGGAAAAACCTTGCGCCAGCCCACTAGCGCTCCATCAGGTGGCGAATGAAGAACCTGTAGTGACAACTCTGTGGCATCGGGCACTTGAAATCGAGGGCGACGACGCGCGCCGGATGCTTACTCTCCTCGACGGAACCAGGGATCGCGAGGCGTTGTGCCAGGCGATGAGTTGCTCGCGAGAGCGTCTGGATATCGAGCTGCACATGCTGGGGCGGCTGGGATTGCTGGTCCGGTAACGGTTACTGTTGGACGTAGTCCCACTCGGCAGCGCCCCGTTGGGCGAGCGCCTGCACGTCGCCGGGCAAGAGATACCGCTGATCGGCGAGTGATTTTGCGGCTGCCTCAAACTTCTTCAGGTAGTCATCCTTGCTCCCGTAGCGCTCTTCAATGGAGAGACGCGGATCGCCGGACTTCATACGCTCGGCTTTGGTGCGAGCGAACGGAATGAACGAACCGTTCTGCGTAGCGAGCATCTTCGGCGCACCAATTTCAGGGGCGCGCAGGTTCCAACCCGTGTAGGTGGCAAGGGGAACCGCAATCTCGGGCATGCGGATGCCGGCGATGTCGAGACCATCCTGATCCACTTGCGGAACCATCAGTGGATACGGCTGGCCGATTTCGGGCGGCTCCTGCGTGGCGATCCCTTTCGTTCGGAAATCCGGACCGTAACTCGACGGGTAGGCCAGGTGCATGATGGTCGGAAAGGCGATGCCAGGAATTTTAGGAAATTGAACCCCGGCGAGCGGAACCAGTTCGTGCGCCGCGACGCGCGGGTATTTCGAGGGCGGCGGCTCCTCACCCTTTCTGACCCAGGCGTCCATGTTCGCGAGCAGGGCGCGGAAGGTCCAGGTATAAGGGTTGGGGTTCACAAGGTTCTGCGTGCCGCGCCGAGTCGGCGGGAATGCGGCCGGTCCGTGCTGTCCTCCGCTGAACATATAGATCCGCGTGGTATCGGGCAACTTGACGTCACCGCTGCCATCGAGCGCGATGTGGATCAGAGACGCGGCCCTGCCGTAATATTCGTACTCGGAATTCATGTAGAAGATCTTGGGCCAGAACTCGGGCGGAAGCGCATGGGTCAGCAGGCCATCTTTCATGCCGGTCTGCGGATCGGTCTCTTCGAGATCCGTGAAAGGAAAGATGTCGACTGGCGTGAGCGTGTTCGCAAACGGATTGCTATCGCGTGAGGGCTGGGCGAAGCGCATATTGAAGCCGCCGCGGCCGCCGCCGGCCACATCGATCAACATGCTGTCGAAAACCTTGCGATCCCGCTCATCGCGATTGAACCCGTAATACAGCATGGTGCGGAGAAAGCGGCCGCTCTGCGAGACACCGAATCCGTAAGCACGCTTCATCGCAACGTTGGGAGCGGGCGCGCCGGCGACGAAGCCTCCGTAGCGCAGCCAGGCAACCATGTCGCGGACCGCTGCAAATCCGGTGCCGGCCACCGGAGGATTCTCGGAAGTATAAACCAGCTCGTAAATGCGTCCGGGATCGAAGCCGTTCTTGGGCACAATGGTGGCGCCGCCTTCAATGTGCCAGTCGGCTCGGGGAATCGTGGTGCGCGGACCTTCCACCTGATCGCGAACGGTGAGCCGAAGATTCGGATCCTCGGGATTCAGAACCGTGTACGGCTTGTGGTTACGATCCGCGACACCGTAGCGAGCTTCGTGGCGATCGAGTGTGAGTTCGGCGCGAACGATTCCCTGAATTCCTTGCGTGACAGGCGGGTAAAGATACACCAGGTGCGGGGCATCCGGCATGTCGAACTGCCAACCCACCCACAGCAGCGTGTAGCCCTGATTCATCAGCAGTCCATCGCCGATATCATCCGCGCTCCGCGGGTCCAGCGAAGTATTGGCTCGGTTGAAGTGCGTCAACATGCTTTTGAGGCCGCGATTGGAGACCTCATAGAGAACCGTGCCGTTGCCCTTCTTGGGATTCTTGGGCCGCAGCAGAAAGACGTCGGAGGAAAACTCCACCATACCGTCGCGATTGCGCGGAGCTTTGTCGATGTCGACGATGGCTTGGTTCGCCGGCAGCTTGGGATTCACCACGAAATAAGCTTTGCCGACGATGCGCTCATAGGCGCCGGTGTTGCCGAAGGCTTTACCGTCGAGAACGTCGGAGCGTTCCTTAATCTCCAGGCGTACCACGGCGGCCTGGGCGAGGGCGGCGGTCAATAACGAAGCGAGAAAGGCTCTCTTAAACATGTGTGGCTCCTACTCGACTTTCTTTCCGCCGATGTATACGGCGCTGATGGTGCGGGTATTCAGTATGTCATCCAAAGGGTTCTTTTCGAGCACCACAAGATCGGCCATTTTCCCCTTGGCCAGCGTGCCGTAATCCTTGTCGATGCCCAGGATTTCGGAGTTGGTTTTGGAGAACGCCTGGATCACCTGCATCGGCGTCATACCGTACTTCACCATCAGCTCTATTTCCAGATGCTCGAAGAATCCTTCGAAGCGTGCCGGCGTCGGCCCACTATCGGTGCCCAGACCGACGCGCACTCCGGCGTTCACCATCTTGGTGAAATTTTTAGAGGCGACTTCGAGATCGCGGCGGTTGAGCGCCGGATCGGCGAGCTTGGATTGCTGGGTTTTCAACGTAGTCTTCGCAATCTCGATACGTTTCGAATCGAATACGCGGCTGAGGAAAGGATCGTCGAGCCAGGGTGGCGAATCGGCATAGACGAACGACGACAACTCGCGAACCAGTGTCGGAGTAATCGCCACCTTCTTGGCTTTCATCATTGCGATGAAGGAATCGTCCACTTCGCGGTCGCGAACCTCGTGGGCCAGCATGTCGATACCCTGCTCCATCACCAGCTTCGCATCGTCGTAATCGTGGATGTGCGCGAAGGCTTTCATGTGGTGCTTGTGAGCCTGGTCTATAACGGCGGCGGTGATCTCCGGCCGAAGCTTCTTCACCGTGCCGCGGCGGTCGTCAACCACGACTTTCACGGCGTCGGCGCCTTTCTTATAGAGTTCTTCCACCTTCAGGCGGGCGATATCGGGCGTAGGAGCGTCCTTTTCAAATTCGAAGCGCTGCTGCACGGTGTAGGCACGAGCGCCTTTGATGTCGCCGTGGCGCTGATCGTCGCGAATTTTGAGAACGTCGTCGCCATCGCCGCCCATGCCGATAGTGGATGTGACGCCGTAAAGCGCGAAGTGGCGAAGCTTCACCGCGGGATCGTCACTGATGTGCGAGTGGGCATTGATAATGCCGGGAATAATGGTCTTGCCAGTGAGGTCGACTACCTGCGCGTCAGCCGGGGTCTTGACCTTCGCAGCGGGCCCCATGGCAGTTATCCGGCCGCCGGACATAACGATAGTGGCGTCGCGCAGGGGCGCGCTTCCGGTGCCGTCGATCACGGTGGCGTGCGAGAGCGCGATGGTCTGACCGGACGCGCCCAAGGCGGCGGCTAGCGCCAAGAAAAGTACAGATCGCATATGTTTGACCATGATACATTGATCCCATGAAACGGAGCACATTATGACCGGACGAACGACCCGACGAATTTTCGCGTCCGCTGCGCTGCTGGCCCCGCTCGCCGCGTTGCTGCATGCCCAAGGCTCAAAGAAGAGCTTCACCTTTCACGGGAAAGTTGAATCGATCGACGCTCCTTCGAAGAGCATGACCATCAACGGCGACAAGGTGGACGGCTGGATGGAAGCGATGTCCATGAAATATCAAGTGGACAACGCTGACGTGTTCAAGACGGTGAAGGTCGGCGATATGATCGAAGCCACCGTCTATGATGGCGACTACAAACTTTATAAAGTTCACGTATCGAAAATCGGGCAGAAGCAATAAGTCCTGCCGTAGCATATCAATAGGGATAGCAGACCAATTCGATCTGACAGGACCATTTCGGTCTGATATACTTAGTCTGGATGTTGAAGCTGACCAAAAAGGCGGACTATGGGCTGATTGCCCTGCGTCATCTGGCGGTGGCAAAAGCCCCTGCTAGCCTGCGCGCCAGCGCATCTGCGAAAGACATTGCCGAAGCTTACGGAATCCCGCTGCCGCTGCTGTCGAAGGTTTTGCAAAAGCTGGCTCGCGGCGGGCTGCTGATTTCCGAGCAGGGCACCAACGGCGGCTACCGGTTGGCGCGCGCGGCGCAAGACATCTCGGCGCTCGAAGCCATTCGCGTGATCGACGGCCCTATCATCCTGACGAAGTGCTTTACCGAGCACGCGGGATGCGATCAAACCGCTCTGTGCCCGGTGCGCGAGCCGCTACGAAAGGTGCACGAAGGCATCCTGAGTTTACTGGCGAACATTTCTCTGTCCGATTTGGCGAGCGAGGAAATGCAAATTCCAAGCGTCCGCCCGCCGCTGCAAAACATCCAACTAACGAGGCTTTCTGGGACTACCTAGTTTACTGGGGTTAACGACAACAGCATGAAACTACCGATCTACATGGACAATCACGCCACCACGCCGGTAGACCCGCGCGTGTTTGAGGCGATGCGGCCGTACCTGACCAACATCTTCGGCAACTCGGCCAGCCGCAACCACAGCTTCGGCTGGGAGGCGGAAGAGGCAACGGAGAAGGCTCGCAAGCAGGTAGCCAGCCTGATCGGCGCGACCTCGAAGGAAATTGTATTCACCAGCGGCGCGACGGAATCGGATAACCTGGCGCTCAAAGGCGTGGCCGAGATGTATGCCGAGAAGGGCAACCACATCATTACGGCCGCCACGGAGCACAAGGCGATTCTCGATACCTGCAAGCGCCTCGAAAAGCACGGCACGCGAGTCACGTATCTGCCGGTACAGCAGAACGGCCTGGTGGACCTGGATCAGTTGAAGGCCGCTATCACCGACAAGACGGTGCTCATCAGCATCATGCACGCCAACAACGAAATCGGCGTGCTGCAGCCCATTCGCGAGATCGGCAGGATCGCCAGGGAGCGTGGAGTGCTGTTGCATACCGATGGCACGCAGGCCGCCGGCAAGGTTCCTGTGAACGTACTCGACGACAACATCGACCTGATGTCGATCAGCGCGCACAAAATGTACGGGCCGAAGGGTGTAGGCGCGCTATACGTGCGACGCCGCAACCCGCGCGTGCAGTTGACGGCGCAAATGGATGGCGGCGGGCATGAGCGCGGCATGCGGTCGGGCACGCTGAACGTGCCGGGAATCGTGGGACTTGGTGAAGCGTGCGCTCTGGCGCAGGCGGAGATGCCGGCGGAAGCGAAGCGCATGTCGTTTTTGCGCGACAAGCTGAAGGATCGGCTGATGAATTCCCTGGACGAAGTTTATGTGAACGGGACGCTGGAACACCGGCTGCCGAACAACCTCAACATCAGCTTTGCGTATGTCGAAGGCGAAAGCCTGCTGATGGGGATCAATGAGATTGCCGTTTCGAGCGGGTCGGCTTGCACCTCCGCTACGCTCGAGCCTAGCTACGTTCTAAAGGCTCTGGGCGCGGGTGACGATCTGGCGCATTCATCGATACGGTTCGGACTCGGCCGGTTCAATACCGAAGAAGAAGTGGACTACGTCGCGGGCAAAGTGATTGAAGTGGTGAAGAAGCTACGCGAGCTTTCGCCGCTCTATGAAATGTTCAAGGAAGGAATTGATTTGACCAAAGTGCAGTGGACGGCGCACTAGACAGGTTAAAGGAAAACACTATGGCATATTCAGACAAAGTCGTTGACCATTACAATAATCCGCGCAACGTGGGTTCACTCGATAAGGCCGATCCCAACGTGGGCACCGGCATGGTGGGCGCACCGGAATGCGGCGACGTGATGAAGCTGCAAGTGAAGGTGAACCCCGAGACCGGCGTGATTGAAGACGCCAAGTTCAAGACCTTCGGCTGCGGCAGCGCTATCGCCAGCTCGTCGCTCGCCACCGAATGGCTGCGCGGCAAGACCGTCGACGAAGCGCTGGCGATCAAGAACACCGATATCGTCACGGAGTTGAGCTTGCCCCCGGTGAAGATTCACTGCTCGGTGTTGGCGGAGGACGCCATCAAGGCTGCCATCAACGATTACAAGAAGAAGGCAACTCCGGTTCCGGCTGAGGCGGCGCGAGTCTAACTTTCTATGGTCACGGTCACGCCGAAAGCAGTCGGTAAAATTCGCGAAGCATTTCAGCGCGAGGGCGTGAACGGAGGCCTGCGTCTGGGTGTCCTGGGCGGCGGCTGCTCGGGCTTGAGCTACCAGTTCAAGTTCGACGTGAAGCCACGGCCTACGGATCAGATCCTCAATTTCGATGACGTGAAGGTCTTCATCGATCCCAAGAGCCTGGTGTTTCTGGACGGCATGACGCTCGACTGGAAAGATTCCCTGATTCAGTCGGGCTTTGTTTTCGAGAATCCGAACGCCAAGAAGAGCTGTGGTTGCGGTACGTCCTTCTCTGCCTGAACGAGCCTGTCGGGATGCAATTTTACGAAGCGCTGGGGCTGGAGCCTAAGCTCGCGCCCGATCCAGAAGAGCTCAAGAAACACTTCTACGAGCGGAGCCGTCAATGGCACCCGGACCGCTTTAGCCGGGCGAGCGCAGCAGACCAGCAGAAGTCGCTTGAGATGACCTCGCTACTCAATGACGCCTTTCGCACGCTACGCGAGCCGGTAGCGCGGGCTGAGTATTTTCTGGAGGAAAAAGGTATTGTGCCATCCAAGCATGTGCCTCCGGAATTGTTGGAAGAAGTGTTTGAGATGAACATGGCGCTCGAAGAACTTCGGGCCGGCGACGAATCAGCGCGTCCCCAATTGATCGAGGCGCAAGGGCGATTCAGTCACATGCGCGACGAGATCGATCATGGATTGTCGGTGCTATTCGGACGCTACGACGAGGCCCAAGATGCCTCGCATCTGCTCGCGATTCGGAGCGTCCTCGACCGGCGGCAATATGTGGCGAACCTGATCCGTGACGTCGAAAAGGAACTGAATGTCCACGTTTCAAATTGACTTTGGCAACACGCAGGGGCAGATCGTCGGGATCGACCTTGGGACTACGAACAGTCTAATCGCGGTAATGGATCCCACCGGCCCGCGCATCTTGAGCGGGATCGTACCGAGTGTAGTGTCGGTGACGCCCTCCGGCGAGGTGATTGTGGGCGCCGAAGCGCGCGAGATGCTGATCACGCATCCGGAGCGATCGGTCTACTCCGTAAAGCGGCTCATGGGGCGCGATGCCGCGGATGTACAGGAAGAATTGAAGCTGTTCCCCTTCCGTTTGGCGGATCGAAGCGGGTCGGTGCTGAAACTTCAATTGGGCGAGCAGGTGATGACCCCCCCCGAAGTATCGGCACACATTTTACGCAAGCTCAAGCTGGATGCCGAGAGCGAATTGGGCGCGCCGGTAACGCAAGCCGTCATCACTGTGCCGGCGTATTTCAACGATGCGCAACGGCAGGCTACCAAGGATGCGGGCCGCATCGCCGGACTCGACGTGCTGCGGCTGGTGAATGAGCCGACGGCGGCCGCTCTGGCCTACGGACTCGACACGCGAAAAGAAGGTATGGTAGCCGTCTATGATTTTGGCGGCGGCACGTTCGATATTTCCATCCTGCGCTTGCACGAGGGCATCTTCGAGGTTCTGGCTACCAACGGCAACACTCACTTGGGCGGCGATGATATCGACAATCTGCTGCTGCAGATCGCCTTCGAAGACATTCAGGCGGAGTGGGGCGAGGATGTATCGACCAAGAGCGACGCAGTGCAGATCTTGCGGCGAGCAGTGATTGAGACTAAGGAACGGCTCTCGTTTGTGCCTTCCGCTGTGATCGATTTTGAATATGGCGGAAAACGCTACCTGCGCGAGATAACCGTCGACGTTTTCGACCGGATGATACAGCCTATCGTTGAACGAACGCTCGCGCCCTGCCGGGATTGTATTACGGATGCAGGCGTTCGGGTCGAAGACTTTAATGAGGTGGTGATGGTGGGCGGCTCGACGCGCATCCCGCTGGTGCGGGCGGAGGTCGAAAAGCTATTCCGCGCCCGTCCTCACACAGAACTCAATCCGGATGAAGTGGTAGCGCTCGGCGCGGCGGTGCAAGCCGGTATCCTCTCAGGCGACGTCCAGGACCAATTGCTGCTGGACGTAACGCCACTCTCGCTGGGCATCGAAACCATGGGCGGCTTGGTGTCGAAATTGATCCATCGCAATTCGACGATTCCGGCGTCGGCGACCGAGCAGTTCACGACGGCGGTCGATGGGCAGAAAAACGTCTTGATCCACGTAGTGCAAGGCGAGCGGGAACTCGTCAAAGATAACCGGAGCCTGGCTCGCTTCGATCTGAAAGATCTTCCGCCGATGCCCGCGGGACTGGCGCGGATCGAAGTCCGGTTCCTGATCGATGCCAACGGCATCCTGAATGTAACGGCGAAAGACACGCGCACCGGCAAGGAACAGAGCATGGAGGTGAAGCCGTCCTACGGGCTGTCGGATCAGCAGGTAGAAGCGATGATCCTCGAATCGTTCGAAAAGGCGCAAGACGATTTCAAAGAGCGCCAGGTTCGTGAAGCTCGCGTGGAGTCTGACAGCATTCTGGCGGCGGTCAAAAAGGCACGTAATGACGATGCCTTCCGCTCGCTTCCCACGGAAGTTCGGGCGAAGATCGATTGGGATGTACAGGTATTGCTGAGGGTCTATAACGGAAACGATCATTTGCTGATCCGTGAGAAGATCGACCAATTGAACGCGTCGACCCATGCGCTGGCCGAGAACATGATGAACACGGCCGTGCGCGGCGCTTTGAAGGGCACCAAGATTTAAGGGGGACTCCATGCCTAATTTGAGTTGGACCGACATCGAAGACATCGCGCTGGCGCTGCGCGACAAGTATCCCGATCAGGACCCATCGTTCATCCGCTTCACGGACCTGCATAAGTGGATCACGGAGCTGGATGGGTTCAGCGACGATCCCAAGAAATCGAATGAGTCGAAGCTTGAGGCGATTCAGATGGCGTGGCTGGAAGAATTCAACGATGGCTAATAGTGCACTGCGCGCTGCCGCGCTGGTTACGGCCCTTACAGGAGTAGTCTGGGCGCAGGCTCCGCACAGCGCCCGGCATCCCGTTCGCGCACGTGCGGCCGCTGCCGAATCGGCCGGACTCACTCCCGAGATGCGCATCGTCGCGGGCCATATCACTGCGAACTCGCTGCGAGGGGCCGTCTCCTTCCTAGCTTCTGATTTACTCGAAGGCCGCGACACGCCTTCGCGTGGCCTGGACATCGCGGGCGAATATATCGCATCGCAGTTCCGTCGTCTGGGACTGGAACCGGCGGGCGACGACGGTTACTTTCAGAGCGTCGTTCTACACGCGGACGATCCTGATTCACCCAAGTCGCGCAATGTCGCCGGCATTCTTCGCGGATCGGATCCCAAGCTCAAAGACACCTATGTGATGCTCAGCGCACACTACGATCACGTCGGCTTGGCGAAAACCGGTGACGACCTGATCTTCAACGGGGCTAACGACAATGCCAGCGGGACTGCTGCGGTGCTGGAAGTGGCCAACGCACTGGCGGCTCTGCATCCACGTCCCAAGCGCAGCGTGCTCTTTATTTTATTTTGCGGGGAAGAAAAACAGCTGCTGGGTTCGCAATATTACGCAAAGCATCCCCTGGTGCCACTGGACAAGACGGTCGCGGATCTAAACCTGGAGCAACTGGGGCGCACGGATGCTACAGAAGGGCCGCATCTCAACAGCGCCAACGTGACAGGATTCGAATATTCCACGATCACGCCGATCCTGGTGGACGCCGGAAAGCGGGTTGGCATTGCGATTTCGAAGGATGCTGAGGCCAACGACAAGTATTTTAAGCTTAGTGATAACGATCCGCTCGCGAAGGCGGGCATTCCGGCGCATACCCTGAGCGTGACTTATGAGTTCCCGGACTATCACGCGGTCGGCGACGAATGGCAGAAGATCGATTACGCGAATATGGCGAAGGTAGATCAAGCCATCGGCATCGCAACGCTGCGCCTGGCGCAGTCGCTGACGCCCCCGCATTGGAACGAAGCGTCCGCAGAAGTCAAACCTTACGCTGAGGCAGCCAAGCAGCTTCACGATTAATCGCTGCTATTTGTTCGCCGCCAGAGCCTTCACGATTTCACCGAGGAAACCCTTGGCGTCACCGAACAGCATCAGCGTCTTGTCCTCATAGTAAAGTTCATTGTCGATGCCGGCAAATCCCGGGTTCATGCTCCGCTTGATCACCATGACGGTGTGGGCCTTGTCGACATCCAGGATTGGCATACCGTAAATCGGACTGGTTTTGTCGTGGCGCGCCGCGGGATTGACGACGTCGTTGGCGCCGATCACGAGCGCGACGTCGGCTTCCGCAAAATCCGGATTGATGTCTTCCATCTCATGCAGCTTGTCGTAGGGAATGTCGGCCTCGGCGAGCAGCACGTTCATGTGCCCCGGCATGCGGCCAGCGACAGGGTGAATGGCAAAGTCCACTTGAACGCCCCGCTTGGTGAGGATGTCGGTCAGCTCGCGAAGCTTATGCTGCGCCTGCGCCACGGCCATTCCGTACCCCGGAACTACGATCACGCGGCGGGCGCTTTCGAGAATTGATGCGGCGTCATCAGGCGTCGCGGAGTGCACCGGCTTGGTCGAGGTCTGCGCAGCGCTGGTAGCTGTTGCCGCGCCGAATGCCCCGAACAGTACATTCGCAAAGGATCGATTCATTGCCTTGCACATGATCACGGAAAGAATGAACCCGGAAGATGCGTTCAGCGCCCCCGCAATGATCAGCAGGCGGTTCTCCAGAGCGAATCCCATAGCCGCGCACGCCGCGCCTGCGTACGAGTTCAGCAGCGCGATCACGGTAGGCATGTCGCCCCCGCCGATGGGCATGATCAAGAGGACTCCGAACAAGAGCGACAACGCTGTGAATGCCGGAAAGACCCACGGCGGCGTGGGCGTGACGATCATCCACACGCCCAGAAACGCAGCAATCGCAAACAGAAACAGATTGACAAAGTTCTGGCCCTTGTAGGTCATGGGCCGCGTTGGTACAATCTCCTGCAATTTTCCGAACGCCATCACGCTGGCCGTGGTAGTCAGGTAGCCCAGGAGACTCTCGATCACGATCGCGACCATCTTGAAGCCGGTGGTGGGGTCGCCTGCAGCGACGTCTTTGTAGTATTCGGCGGAGCCCACCAGCGCCGCAGCCAACGCCCCGAAGGCGTGCGACAAAGCGGTCAACTGCGGAACGGAAGTCATCGGCATCAGATACGCGAGGGGAACGCCCACTGCGGTACCCGCGACAAACGCAATGAAGATCCACTCCAAACTGACCACCTCGTGACGGAGCAACGTCCCAACAACGGCCAGCAGCATTCCAAACTCGCCCGCCCGCACGCCGCGGCGAGCGGTGACGGGGGAGCTGAGCCATTTGATGGAAAGCACCACGCACAGCGCAGCGATGATATACGCTGCCTGCCAGAAGGAGTCGTTCATTTACCCGGCGTCTCCTTCTTCTTAAACATTTTGAGCATGCGGTCGGTGATCAGAAAGCCGGCGACGATGTTAATGGTGGCGAACATCACTGCTATGGTCGCGAGCACCTTGCTCAACATCGGAGATCCCCCGTTTCCGGCGACGAGGATTGCGCCGACCACTGAGATGGCGGAGATCGCATTGGTCAACGACATCAGAGGTGTGTGCAAAAGCGGCGACACGCGGCGCACCAACTCCAGGCCCAATGGGACCGCCAGCACCAGCACGTACAGACTAATTTCAATCTCGTTGCTCATAGGGGGTCTTTCTCTTTTTCGATCTGGATTCAGGATTTAGCCGGCAACGTGGCGCCCAACAGTTCCTGCACTCGTGCGTTCACGATCTCACCGTCGCGGACTACCAGGCTATCGCGCGTAATCTCGTCGGAGAGGTCTATATTGAGCGCGCCTTCCTTGGTCATCATGTTCTTGAGAAAGGTCACGATGTTGCGGCCATACATTTGGCTGGAGTGGTTGGGCACCGTTGCGGGAAGATTCACCGGTCCGATGACGGTGACGCCATTCTCGACGATGGTCTCGCCGGCTTTAGTAACCTCGACGTTACCGCCGCGCTCTGCCGCCAAATCGACGATCACCGAGCCGCGGCTCATCACATGCACCATGTCGCGCGTCAGCAGGATAGGAGCTTTTCTCCCAGGAACCGCGGCCGTAGCGATCACTACGTCCTGTTCCTTGAGGACAGCGGCCATCTGCTCGCGCTGGCTGCGAATCTCTTCTTCGGTGAGGGCACGAGCATAGCCGCCCTGCCCTTCTCCGCTCGCTCCTATCGTAATGCTGACGAACTTCGCGCCAAGACTCTCGATCTGTTCTTTCACCGCGGCACGAACGTCGTATCCGCTCACCACCGCACCCAGACGGCGCGCTGTAGCGATGGCCTGCAGCCCGGCGACTCCGGCGCCGATCACCAGTACTCGCGCGGGCGGCACCGTGCCGGCCGCGGTCGACATCATGGGAAACATTCGCGGCAACGCACTGGCCGCGAGCAGCACCGCTTTATAGCCTGCGATGGAGGCCATGGACGAAAGTACATCCATACTCTGCGCGCGCGTGATGCGCGGGACCAATTCGAGCGAGAACAACGTCGCTCCGGCTTGCGCATATTGCGCGGCTAGCTGCGGATCGCTGAGCGGATCAGCGAGTCCGATGACAATTTGACCCTTCCTCACCAAGCCGTCGGGCTCGGGCGCGCGCACCGTCAGCAGGATCTGCGAGCCTTCAGCGACTGCGGATGCGCTGGGCGCAATCTTCGCGCCTTTGGCGGCGTAATCTTCGTCGGGGAAGTTGGCAGCAAGCCCCGCCCCGGTTTCCACCAGCACTTCCGCTCCCGCCTTGGTCAATACATCAATCACTTTGGGCGTGATCGCGACGCGGCGCTCGCCGGGAAGTGTTTCCTTTAGAACACCAATCGAAAGGCCCAAGAGTCCACTGTCCTCCTATCGAAATTCTTCCTGAAGTTCCTGGAGTGCGGCTGCACCCGGGCAAAGCATTGCCTGGGGCAACCTGGACAGCGGCGTGGCTGGCGTGCGGTTCATTTCGTGCATATCGGCGACGGACTCGTCAAGATACAGAAGTCCGGTCGCGATGGCGTCGTGATTCTCCTGCAAATACGAGAGCACCTGCTTGCGGTTGGTGGGATCGTAATGCTCGGGTACTGCGGTGAAACGCACCACGCTGCCGTCATGCATGGTCACGGTAGTGGTTCCGCTCTTGCCGATGGTCGCCAGAATTTCGGACGCCGGCGGAACGAAATCCGCCTCCGTAGTTTTGTGCATGTGTTTCCGAGTATACAGGTAGCTCTTAGTGGAACCGTTGTGATCGTTAAAAGTGACGCACGGCGAAATTACGTCCACGAGCGCGAAGCCACGATGGGCGATAGCCGCCTTGAGAATCGGTATCAACTGCTCTTTGTCGCCGGAAAAACTGCGGGCGACGAAGGTCGCTCCAATGCTCAAAGCCAGCATGGCGGGATCAATGGGCGCCATACGATTCGCCTCGCCACGCTTGCTCTTCGATCCCACGTCGGCCGACGCTGAGAATTGCCCTTTGGTCAATCCGTAAACGCCGTTGTTCTCGATGACGTACAGCATATTCACGTTGCGGCGGATGGCGTGGCACAGATGGCCCAGGCCGATCGAAAGCGAGTCTCCATCGCCGGAGATGCCAATGTAGGTAAGTTCGCGGTTGGCGGCATTGGCTCCGGTGGCGATCGCGGCCATGCGGCCGTGCGCCGAGTTGAAACCATGAGCGCCGCTCACGAAATAGGTCGGCGTCTTCGAAGAGCAGCCGATGCCACTTAGCTTCGCGATCATGTGAGGCTCAATCGACAGCTCCCACAACGCGCGCGTGATGGCGGCGGTAATCGAATCGTGTCCGCAACCGGCGCAGAGCGTAGACATCGCTCCTTCGTAATCGCGCAGATTCAGGCCGATCGCATTGCGATGCAAGCTAGGGTGAACGGCGACAGGTTTCGCAATCGACGGCATGGTGGATTACTCCCAGGTATCGGACACAACGGTCCGCAAGTTTGAATCTGTTTTCGGGGCGACACGCTGCAATTCCGGCGGAACCTGAGCCACTACGGGCTCCACTACATGCCGGGCGCTTAGGGGGAAGCCGCCATAGCTGAGCACCGAGCGCAGCCGGTCTTTGGTCACGGCCGTTTCCAGTACCAGCAGCGAACGCAGTTGGGCGTCGCGGTTCTGTTCGACCACGAAACAGTAATTGTGTTGCAGGATGAACTCCTCCACGCTCTTGTCGAAGGGGAAGCCGCGGATGCGCATGTAGTCGGCTGCGATGCCGCGCGCCGCCAGCAAGTCCACTGCTTCGCGGACGGCAGGATCGCAACCGCCGATCGTGATAATGCCGACTCGCGCATTGGGACGCCGTTGGATAATCGGAGCCGGCACGAATTGCGCCGCGGCCCTGTGTTTCTTCAGCAGACGATCCACTACTTCCTGATATTCCGACGGCGTTTCCGTATAGCCGCCGTACTTATTATGGCCGGAGCCGCGCGTGAAGAACGCGCCTTTGGAATGCACACCGGGCAACGTCCGCGCCGCCACGAAGTTCTCGTCCTCGGGATAGTAGCGCTGGAACTTGGCCATTTCGCTGACCTGTTCCGCGCTCAATACGCGCCCCCGGTCTGGCGTATAGCTGCTGTCCCAAGTGAGGCGCGACACCACCCAATCGTTCATGCCGATATCCAGATCCGTCATCAGGAACACGGGAGTTTGAAAGCGCTCGGCGAGATCGAATGCTTTCGGAGCGAACTCGAAGCATTCCGCCGGATTAGACGGAAACAGCAGAATATGTTTGGTGTCGCCGTGGGAGGCGTAAGCTGCTTCCATGATGTCGCCTTGCTGCGTGCGCGTGGGCATGCCGGTCGAAGGACCCACGCGCTGAACATCTACGATGACGGCCGGAATTTCGGCGTAATAGGCCAGGCCCAAAAGCTCGTTCATGAGCGAGATGCCGGGGCCGGAGGTGGAAGTGAAAGCCCGCGCGCCGTTCCAGGACGCCCCAATCACCATCCCGATCGCGCCCAGCTCATCTTCGGCCTGAAGGATGCAGAAATTGTTGTCTCCGGTCGTCGGATCCTTGCGGTACTTCTCGCAGAATTCCTTGAAGGCATCCATGCAGGACGTAGAAGGCGTAATGGGATACCAGGCGGCAACGGTTGCGCCGGCATAAACGCAACCCAGCGCGGCCGCGGTATTGCCGTCGATCAGGATCTTATCGTCGTTGGCGTTCATCTTCTCCAGATGAAATGGCAGGGGACATGGAAGATGTGTCTTCGCGTAGTCGTAGCCCAGGCGCAGCGCTTTAGAATTAGACTCGCGCATGGCTTTCTTGGCGGAATACTTTTCGTCGAGAAGCTGCTCCACCACTTCCATGTCAACATCCAGAAGCGCCACCATCGTGCCCGCGTACGCAATGTTCTTCATCAGGATCCGCTCGCGGGATTCCTTGAAAGTGTCATTACACATGAGCGAAAACGGCACGCCGAGGTAGTTCACATCTTCGCGGATAAGCTTCGCATCCAGCGGCCAGGTGGAATCGTAAAGCAGGTAGCCGCCTTCGCGGACTTCCGCCACGTCCTGCGCGTAGGTCTGCGAATTCATGGCCACCATCAGGTCGTAATCCAGAGCGCGAGCCGTGTAACCGTCCTTATTAACGCGGATCTCGTACCAGGTGGGGAGACCTTGAATGTTCGAAGGGAAAAGATTCTTGCCGGAAACCGGAATCCCCATGCGAAAGATCGCCTGCATCAGCAGGCTGTTGGCGCTGGCGGATCCGGTTCCGTTGACATTCGCCAGCTTCAGGGCGAAATCGTTCACACGGGTGCGTAGGAGCTGATGCACGTTACTGTCCTTATTTCTATTTTCAATTATCACGCGTGCGACAAGGCGGGTTCGTTTACCGCACTCCCTGCGTACGCAATCTGAAGTTCAAACTTTTGCATGTCCCAAGCCGCGGTGGGACAACGCTCGGCGCACAGACCGCAATGAACGCAAAGATCCTCGTCCTTGAGCATAAGACGACCGGTCTGCGGAAGAGGCTCAGAGGCGTAAAGAGCCTGGTCGGGATTGACGGCGGGAGCCGAGAGCCGGTCGCGAACTTCCACTTCTTCACCATCGCGCGTGATGGTGAGACAAAGCAGGGGGCAGATGTCGATGCAGGCGTCACACTCGATGCACTTCACCGGCGTGAACACCGTTTCGACGTCGCAATTGAGACAGCGCTGGACTTCGCGGGCAGTTTGTTCCGCGTTAAAGCCGAGCTCTACTTCGACATTCAACTGCTCGAAGCGATGCACCAGATCCACGTGCTGCATTTTTTGGCGGGACGCTGGGTTGTAGTCGTTGTGATAGCTCCACTCGCTGATCCCCATCTTCTGGCTGACCAGAGTCATGCTATCCGGCGGCCGGTCGGTCACGGTATCGCCCTGACAGTGTGCGTGCATCGAAATGGCCGCTTCATGCCCATGGGCCACGGCCCAGATAATGTTCTTGGGGCCCCAGGCCGCGTCGCCACCGAAGAAAACACCGGGGCGGGAGCACTGCGTGGTCTTCTCGTCCACCACCGGCATTTCCCATTTATCGAATTCGATACCAAGATCGCGCTCGATCCAGGGGAATGAATTCTCCTGACCAATGGCCAGGATCACATCATCGGCCGGAAGGAAAACGGTGTCGATCACGCGCGATTTTCCAGCCGACGCGTCCCATTCCAGGCGCTCAAATTCCATTCCCTTGAGCACGCCATCCTCGATTACGAACCGCTTCGGCGCATGATTGATGACGATGTCGATGCCTTCTTCCTCGGCGTCTTCGAGCTCCCACGGAGAAGCTTTGAAGTACCCGCGAGGGCGGCGCGCCATGACCTTGATATCCTTGCCGCCCAAACGGCGCGAGGAGCGGCAGCAATCCATAGCCGTATTGCCGACGCCGATGATCAGAACCTTCTCGCCAATTGAATCGATGTGCCCGAACGTGATGGACTCCAGCCAATCAATACCGATGTGGATACGATCCGTGTCGTGGCGGCCGGGAATTTCGAGATCCTTGCCGCGCGGCGCTCCGCTTCCCACGAATACCGCGTCGAAGCCCTGGTCCAGCAGACCCTTCATGCTGTTGACGGGCGAGTTGTAGCGAATGTCGACGCCCATATCGAGAATCGCGTCGGTCTCAAACTTCAAGACGCTTTCCGGCAGCCGGAACGACGGAATATTGGTGCGCATCAAGCCGCCGGGCTTGTCGTATTTCTCGAAAATGGTGACTTCGTAGCCGAGCGGCATCAGGTCGTTCGCAACCGTGAGCGAAGCAGGACCGGCGCCCACGCAGGCCACGCGCTTCCCGTTCTTGCGCTCCGGCGCCCGCGGCAGGAGCCCTTCGATATCTCCTTTCAAATCCGACGCGACGCGCTTTAGACGGCAGATAGCCACTGGCTTACTGTCCAGCCGAGTGCGGCGGCAAGCGGGCTCACAGGGACGATCGCAAGTGCGGCCGAGAATTCCGGGAAACACATTGGACTCCCGGTTCAACATGTATGCGTCCGTATAGCGCCCTTGCGCGATCATCCGGATATATTCCGGGACATTAGTGTGCGCGGGACACGCCCATTGGCAATCGACGACCTTGTGGTAATAATTCGGGTCGTCCGTCTTGGTAGGTCTCACTCATCCTCCGGTACAGCAAAGTACGGCACAACTAGGTGCAAACTCAACATTATACAACGTATGGGAATTCGATCGAAAATTCTTTCCCGATCCGATTCCTGGAAGGCGACACTTTCCATCTTCCTTAACCATTATCTCTCTTCGTTCCGAAACAGCGGTCTGCGCCCCAGCCATTCCGCCCGGGGCGCGATGCCCTTCGTGGACAATCTGGATTTGGCCCCGCCCGGTATATCGACGCAGAGGGCGATTTTATTGATACCGCGGGGGTCCACGGTCCCCAGCAGGATGCCAAACGATACTTTAAGATAGCGAACGCGCACCCAAGCGCTTCTGCGAGCAATTTGGGGAGGATTCACCATGTCTGTCGATGAAGAACTGCGCGAGCACGCCGAGCACGCGAAAGATCCGTTCGATCGCAACGTCGCTCTCAGTATGGCGGTGATTGGAGCGGTGATGGCCATCGTCTCGGTGTCCGGTGAGATTTTCACCACCGACGAGTTGCTGAACCAGCAAAAGGCGACCGACCAGTGGGCGTTTTATCAGGCGAAGGACATTCGTCGCTACGAGTCGGATATAGCGCGGGATATGATGGCGGCGCTTTCGGCCGGGCCGGCGGCAATCAATAAGTACGCCGCCAATATGGATCGCTACGACAAGGATCGATCCGACATCCAGAATGAAGCCAAAAGATTCGAAGAAGAAAGCCATGTCCACGGCGCGCGAGCGTTGCGAACCCACATCGGCCAAGTCTTTCTGGAAATCGGTATCGTCCTAGCGTCGCTCGCGATTTTAACCAAACGGCGGCCGATGTGGTTCGCGGCAATGCTCAGCGCGCTGGCGGGCGCAGGTGTAGCTGCCACGGCGCTGCTGGTGCACTAGAGTGCCGCGGCGCGCAGGTCGGAGACTGCGGTCCTTCCGTGGCGAAGCGGGTTGCGCGACAATAATAACGTAAGGTTTGGGTCGATGACCAACCGCATCTTTGAGATAATGCGCTATTTTTGGACCGGCGTAGTGTGCCTGCTTCTGGCGCTAGCTAGCGCCGGGACCGCGCGCGCGCTTGATCCCAACAAGAAGTTGACCCAATATGTGCACCGGACCTGGCAGACGCCGGAGGGCTTGTCTCAAACTTCCGTCTACTCAGTCACTCAAACTCATGACGGGCACCTGGTCATCGGCACCCAGAGCGGCGTCTTACGCTTTGACGGAGTGGAATTCAGCCCCATTCGCGCGCTGCAGTCCAACTCGCTCGGCGATATATGGGCGCGCTCCATGCTGGAAGACGGCGGCGGCCACTTGTGGATCGTTACCAATGACTACCAACTGATTCGCATCAGCGGCAGCAAAGTAAAGGTGTTTTCTGAAGAAGACGGCCTGCCTACGCAATATTTTTCCTGTCTGGTTCGCGGAGAGGGCGACGAGGTGTGGGCCTGCACTCCTACCGGCTTGGTTCGGTTCCAGGGAGACAAATTTGAGGTGCATGAGTCGCCGGAGCAAATCTCCAGGCGTCCAAATACTGGATGCCGTGGCAGCGATGGCAAGATTTGGATGGCCGGCGGCGATTTATTGACGACTTGGGATGGCTCGCAATTTTCACGGGTGGCCCTTAAATCCGTGAGCGGCGACCTGCAGATGCGGACTTTGCTCTGTAGCGGGGACGACGTGTGGATTGGAACCGGGAAGGGCTTGGTGCGCTATACCGGCGGCCGTGAGAAACTCTACACGCCTAAAGACGGATTGTCGGACGAGGGAGTTCTTGCCCTGGCGCCGGGCCGCGACGGTACGGTCTGGGTAGGCACGCGAAACGGATTTAGCCGGGTGAGGAAGGGATCCGTCGAAAGCTACGGCTACCGCGATGGTCTTTCTCAGAATACGGTTTATTGGGTGTATGAAGATCGCGAAGGAAGCCTGTGGGTAGCGACCAAGAACGGCCTCAATCAATTCCTCGAAGGCGCCGCCACGCGATACGGCAGGAGCGAGGGACTTCCCAGCAATAATCCCGGCCCGGTTTTTCAGGATAGGCGAGGTAATCTTTGGGCGGGTTCGATCGATGGCGGACTCAGCCGATTTTCCGACACCGCCTTCGTACCGCTGAGGGCCTTTGCCGGGCGACCGGTTTCAGTGCTCGCGGAGGACGGCAACGGAGACCTATGGGCCGGATCCAACTCCGGCGCCTTCCGGTTGCGGGACGGTGAGATCAAGGAAGTTTACACTACCGCGCAAGGGTTGCCCGCGGATCAGATCCGCTGCATGTTTCGTGACCGCGCCGGAGAACTATGGGTCGGAACGGAAAAAGGTCTCGCCGTCTTTCGAGGAGGACGCTTCGTTCAAATTGCCGCTCTGCAGCCGGAACTATCCGTCCCGATTTCCGCCATCGGCGAGACGCGCGAAGGAGTCATGTTATTTGCCGCGGCGCGGGGAAGCCTGTATCGCTATGCCGAAGGAACCCTGAAAAAAGTTGAGCAGATACCGAACGTCCTGACGTTGGTTCAGGATATCAATGCTATTTACACAGATCCGGACGGCATCGTCTGGATGGGTATGAACGGACTCGGGCTGGGCATGCTGCACGACGGAAAACTCATTCGTATTCGGGTGCGGGACGGTTTGTTTGATGGCGAAATTTACGGATTCGTCCTGGACGCGCAAGACCGCCTGTGGATGGCATGCGGCAAAGGCTTCTTCTGGGTGGATCGTAAGGATTTGCTCAAATTCGCGGATGGGAAAATTGCCAAGGTTTCAAGCACCCCCTACAGTCCGCTGGACGGTTTACGCACCATCCAGGGAACGCCCGATGTGCAACCCGTAGGCGTGCGGAGTGCAGATGGCCATTTATGGTTTTCGGCCACGGTGCGCCTGCTCGCCTTCGCCCCGGGCCTCGGCATTCGGCCCGGTTCGATTCCGCCGGTGGTGGTCGAGAATGTGATTATCGATGGCAACGCGGTAGACCCCGCGGATGTCAAAACACTGGGTCCGGGACGAACCAATGTAGAGTTCGAATACTCCGCGCTGACCTATCTCTCTCCCCAGCGCGTGAACTTTCGCTATATGCTCGAAGGCTACGACCGGGGCTGGACCAACGCTGGTTCGCGCCACGCGGCTTTCTACACCAACTTGCCGCCCGGTAAATTTCGATTTCGTGTGGTCGCCTGCGGCGCCTTCATCAATTGCAACGAGGCGGGCAGCACATTTGATTTCGAAGTCGCGCCGTTCTTCTACCAGCGGCTATGGTTTCTGCCGCTGTGTCTGGCCGCCATCGGGTTGCTGGTGTGGCTGGCCTACCGGTTCCGCGTCGAACAATTACGGGGCCGCTTTACGCTGGTTCTGGCCGAACGCAGCCGAATCGCTCGCGAACTGCACGACACCCTGATACAGGGGTTCTCCGGAATTACCATGCAGTTGCACGCTTTCACCAACCGTTTGACTGGTTCTGAAGACCGTAATACGCTCGAAGAAATTATTCGCGACGCCGGCATTTGCTTGCAGGAAACGCGCCGCTCCGTGGCGGGCCTTCGCGGCGGGACAGGATCGAGTTCGGGGCTCTCGACAGCGGTTGCAGACGCAGCGCGCCAGTTGGTCCAGGAACACGATGTTAAATTGAAGTTGAATCTGGATGCCCGGCGTCAGGAACTGCCGGCCGAGGTCAAATACAATTTGCTGTGTATCGTCCAGGAAGCCATTACAAATTCGATCAAGCACTCGGGCGCGCGCACGATTGAAGTGTCGCTGGCGTGCTCGGCAAACGACTTGCGCCTGTCTGTGCGCGACGACGGCCGGGGTCTTAGCCGTCCGGACGGCAACGGTCGCGCAGGACATTTCGGGATGATCGGAATGAAGGAGCGCGCCAGCCAAATCGGCGCGGAGATGGAAGTGGCGAGCACGCCCGGCCGGGGGACCAAAGTTTCGGTACGGGTCCCCGTAGCGCAAGGGCCCCTGACATCTCCTCAAGGAAGGTTAGAGCCGATTTGATGAGTGACGTTACTGAGGTCCTGGGAATTCTGTGCGTCGATGACCATCCTTTGGTGCGCAAAGGCATTGCAGCCATACTGGCCAACGAAAAAGACATGAAGCTGATTGCCGAGGCCGGCAGCGGCGCCGAGGCGGTGGCGGCGTTCCGCGAGTTCCATCCGGCGGTTACCTTGATGGACTTGCGCATGCCGGGCATGGACGGCATCGAAACCACCAAGGAAATTCGCAAGATCGACCCCGATGCTAAGATCATCGCCCTCACCAGCTATGACGGCGATCAGGAGATTTACCGGGCGCTCGAAGCCGGTGTTCGCGGCTACATACTTAAGGAGTCGGTACACACCGAAATCGTTCGCGCGATCCGCGTGGTCCACTCTGGCAAACGCCTGATGCCGCCCGAAGTCGCCGAGCGGCTGAGCGAGCATTTCCCGCAAGTCGCCCTCACCCCGCGCGAGATCGAAGTGCTGCAGCACGTCGCGAAGGGGCTCGGTAATAAGGAAATCGGCGTGCGGCTGGGTACCGCCGCAGGAACCGTGAAGATGCACTTGCAAAACATCCTGTCGAAGCTGGGCGCATCCGACCGGACTCATGCCGTGACCTTGGCCATCCGCCGCGGCATCATTCAGATCGACCGTTGACGCAGATTGACCGTTGACCCGCGAGCGCTCTAAACTTCGGGCAGAAGAATAATCAGCTCCAGTTGAGCATTGGGGAAATCCCCCGGCACATACGCGGCAAAATTGCGCGCACGAGTGACCGCTTCCCAAGCTACGCCCGTCTGGCTCACGCTGAAATATTGCGAATTCAGCTTCACGGGAATCGCACTAGGCGGGCGCGGCGAATGCGTGAGCGGCACGCCGGGCAAGGCTTGCCGCACCAGGTGCTCGATGTGGTTTGCCGAGCAGACCTTGAGCAAATATGGAGCCCTGGCAATCAGGT
>JBDTTL010000017.1:0-27829 GCA_039930665.1 Acidobacteriota bacterium | reverse complement strand
CCGGGTCCTTCACGGGCGTTGCATCGGAATCGACTACCGGCTCGAGCGCCAGATAAATGTGATCAGCCAGCGCGGCGTCGCGGCTGGTGGGATCCATCAACTCGTTCATCATCGCCAAGCCTGTCATCGCGTCTTTGGCGTAAAACGTCGGACCGCCGTAGGCCGGGCCGATGCGCGTATGCGTGAAGCGTTCGGAAAGTGCGGCTCCGCCCACCAGCAAGGGCACGTCAACGCCGTGCTCTTTGAAATCGGATGCCGTGGTCACCATCTGATGCGCGCTCTTCACCAGCAGGCCGGATAATCCGATTGCATCCGGATGATATTCACGCCAAGCCTCGATCAGCGCGTCCGGAGCAACCTTGATACCGAGGTTGATCACCTTGTAGCCGTTGTTCGCCAAAATGATCTCGACCAGATTCTTGCCGATATCGTGAACGTCGCCCTTCACGGTCGCGAGTACGATCTTGCCGCGCGACGCGGTGTCGGCCTTCTCCATGAACTGTTCCAGGTGATTGACGGCGGCTTTCATCGCCTCAGCCGACTGGAGAACCTCGGCCACGATCAGCTCATTGAGGTTGAACAGGCGGCCGACTTCCGTCATTCCCTCCATCAGCGGACCGTTGATAATATCCAGCGGCTTCGCGCCTTCCTGGCGCTTCAATTCCAAGTCGGGAATCAGTCCGTCCTTGGTGCCTTCGATGATGTACCGCGCGAGGCGTTGATCGAGCGGCAGTTCCGCAATCACCTGTCGCGTCTTGTGCCCGGTGCGGCGGAAATATTCGCTGATCGCAGCGATGTGGAACTGATTAATGGCGATTTTCTGCTCGCGGGTCTGCTCGCGCCAATCGGCGGGCGCGGGGATCGAAGGAGGAGGCGTGTTGAACAGCAGGTCATCCGCCAGTTGCCGCTCTTCGTCGGGGAGCGAAGCGTAGCGCTCCAGGCGCTCTGCGTTGACGATCGCGAGATCCAGCCCGGCCTTGGTCGCGTGATAGAGAAACACCGAATTCACTACTTCGCGTGCCGCTGCTGGAAGCCCGAACGAAATGTTCGATACGCCGAGCACGGTCTTGACGAAGGGAATCTGCTCCTTCACCATCTGAATCGCATGGATGGTCTCCACCGCGCCACCGATGTAGTTCTCGTCGCCGGTGGCACATGGGAAAACCAGAGTGTCGATGATGATGTCTTCGGGCGCGATGCCGTATTTCTCGGTCAGCAATTGCACCGAGCGTTGCGCGACGGCCAGCTTGCGCTCGCGCGTGAAGGCCTGCGCCTGCAATTTGTCTTCGTCGATGGTGCCCACGATCAGCGCGGCGCCATAAGCACGCGCTAGCGGGCACACCAGCTCGAATTTTTCCTCGCCGTCTTCCAGGTTGATGGAATTGATGATGCTCTTGCCCTGGCACCAGACCAGAGCGCGCTCGATGGCTTTCGGATCGGTGGTATCCACCATCACCGGCGCCTTGATCTTCGGCATCAGCTTGGAATAGAACGGGTCGATGTCGTTCAGCTCTTCGCGGTCGGAAGTCTGCAGGCACACGTCGACAATGTGCGCGCCGTTCTTCACCTGCCAGCGCGCGATTTCGCTGGCTTCTTCCCACTTTTCCTCCGCGATCATCTTCTTGAACAGGCGCGAGCCGATGACGTTGGTGCGCTCGCCGACAATCAGCGGGCGATTGCTCTCGTCGGCTTCGACCAGATCGACGCCCGAGTAGTATGCGCGATGCGAAGGCGGATTGACCACGTGCGGACGGCGACCCTCGGCCATCTCCGCCATGGCTTTGATGTGAGCCGGCGTAGTCCCGCAGCAGCCGCCCACGATATTCAGCCAGCCTTGCTCGACAAACTTCGAGAGCTGCCGAGCAAGCGACTCGGGAGTCTCCAGGTACTGGTCGTCTTCATTGGGCAAGCCGGCGTTGGGGTAGCACGAGATCCGCGTCGACGTCATGTTCGCCAGCGTGCGAATGTGGTCCGTCATCAGGTCCGGACCAGTGGCGCAGTTCAGGCCAATCGCCAGCAAATCGGCATGAGCCACGGAAGCGTAAAACGCATCCACCGGCTGCCCCGCCAGCATCGCGCCCCAGCGCTCGACCGTACCGGAAATCATGATGGGGATGCGCTGGCCCAGTTCGCGCTCCAATTGCTGCGTCGCGACCACGCCGGACTTGATGTTGCGCGTATCGAATCCGGTTTCAAACAACAGGAAGTCGACGCCGCCCTCGACCAGCGCCTTGGCCTGCTCATAATAGCTGTCGCGCAGTTGCTGGAAGCTTACATCGCCGCGCAGGGTCAGCGATTTCGTGGTCGGCCCAATTGATCCGGCAACGAACCGCGGCTTCTGAGGTGTGGAAAACTCCGCGGCCGCCTGCCGCGCGATCTGCGCCGCCGCCACGTTCAGTTCGCGAGTTTGCGCCGCCCGCCCGAACTCCGCCAGCACGATCGGCGAGCCCTGAAAGCTATTGGTTTCAATAATATCCGCTCCGGCTTCCAGGTACTTGCCATGGATCTCGCGAATCCATTCCGGCCGCGTCAAGCTCAAGTTTTCGTTACAGTTCTCGAGCGCCGCGCCGCCGAAATCGGCCGCAGTGGGGTCATACGCCTGGAGCATTGTGCCCATGGCGCCGTCGATAATCAGGATGCGCTGAGCCAGCGCGTCCTCTAATTGCTGGCGTGTGTTAGGATTCATCGGGCGAGGTGGAAGGACTTACCCTTATTGTACCCGGTCGGTTACACTATTCATACAAGTGGCCACTGATCTGATAGAGATCGACCCCGAACGACCCAGTATGCGGGCGATCGAACGCGCGGCGGCAGCGGTGCGGCGCGGCGAAGTGGTGGCCATTCCGACCGACGCCCTCTACACCTTGGTCGCCGACCCTCTTAACCTCCACGCAGTGGGCCGCGTGTTTGCCGCCAAGGGGCGCGAGAGCATCCGCTCTCTGCCGTTGCTTGTCAGCGACATAGTAATGGCGGAGGATCTGGCGTCGGAAGTCTCGGCCCGATTCTATTTGCTGGCTCGGCGGTTCTGGCCGGGACCGCTCACCATCATCGCTCCTGCTTCCTCACGAGTGCCGCTTAAGGTGACCGGCAATACCGGCCGCCTGGCCTTGCGGCAATCGCAATCGAAGGTGGCGAATGCGTTGCTCGAGCGACTTGCGCAGCCGCTGATTGCAACCAGCGCGAATCTTTCCGGGCAGCCGACTTGCACCAGCGGCATCGAAGTCTTCGGCGTAATGGACGGTTCAGTAGATTTGGTACTAGATGGCGGAACCGTAGCCGGCACCGGCGCTACTACCATCGACGTCACCGAAGTCCTATGGAAGGTAATTAAGGAAGGCGCGATCCCGGAGAAGGAAATCGCTGAAGTTCTGAAGGGGACGTAAGCGGCGGGTGCCCTTGATTGGATTTGTCGCGCACTCGGGAACGTAGTAAGATTCGTTAGCTCAGCGCAAACCGCGCAATTTCGTAACGGAGATCATTCTATTCATGCCTGAGGCAGTCCCGCAGCTCGATCCGAGTCCTATTCTTCAGACGGCCTTTGCCTTCTGGTCTTCCAAAGTGCTCCTCACCGCCGTAGAATTTGGCGTGTTCAGTAAACTGGGTGATCGCCGCGTCTCTGGAGCCGAACTAGGCGCGGAGCTAGGACTGCACCCACGCGGCATCAGCGATTTTTTCGACGCGCTCGTTGCGATGCAGTTTCTCGGCCGCGAGGGGGACGGCCCGTCGGCGAAATACTTCAACACTCCCGCAGCCGCTCTCTATCTCAATAGCGGCAGCCCGCGCTATGTCGGCGGCATCATGGTCATGCTCAACGCGCGCCTTTTCAAGTATTGGAACGATTTGCCGGAGGCGCTCCGTACGGGTAAGCAGCAAAACGAGGCCAAACACGGACAGAAGGGTTTATTCGAGGAACTCTATGCGGAGTTGCCGAAACTCGAACAGTTCCTGGGCGCGATGACCGGACTTTCGCGAATCAATTTCGAAGCCTTCGCCGCCAAGTTCGACTTTTCGAAGTCCAAGACCCTGTGCGACGTCGGCGGGGCCACCGGCCTGCTCTGCATTGAAGCTGCGAAGAGACATTTTCATCTGCAGTGCACTTCCTTCGACCTGCCGCCGGTGGCGCCGATCGCGCAAAAAAAATATCGCCGCCGCCGGGCTCAGCCAGCGCATTGCAACTGCCACAGGCGACTTCTTCAAAGATCCGCTCCCCAAGGCCGACATAATCACCATGGGCATGATCCTCCACGACTGGAATCTGGAAAAGAAAATGCACCTCATCCGTTCGGCCTACGAAGCCCTGCCGCCGGGAGGTGCGCTGGTCGCCATCGAGGCCCTTATTGACGATGCCCGCCGGGAGAACGTCTTCGGCCTGCTCATGTCCTTGAACATGCTCATCGAATTCGGCGACGCCTTCGACTATTCCGGAGCGGACTTCCGCAGCTGGTGCTCTGAGGTTGGCTTCCGACGCTTCGAGGTGCTGCATCTGGCAGGGCCGTCCAGCGCGGCGATTGCTTATAAATAGGCTCGCGGGACGTTGCGCCCTTGCAGCGGCAACGTGCATACTCCAAGCATGACTCTCAGGCAAGCGTCGTTGCTGGCATTCGTCGGGACACTTCTGCTTTCGATTCAACTGGTAGTTGATTTCCTCCTGAATCTGGTCAGTCTGTCTCAAGGACTGATTCCCACGGTGACGCTGCTCACATCCTTGATTCACACTTTCGCTGCCGTGAGCGTGGCCGTCTTCTTTTACGTTTTTCACAGAACGCAGTCCTAACTCGCCGTGTGGAAAGCGGCTTTGGGAATACTGACGGGCATTCTGATCTTCATTGCCGCCGGAATTCTGGCCAACTATTGGGTTGCGAAAATACAGCAGGAAATGCAGCAGAAGGCGCCCAAAATGGCCATGAGCGTAATGCCCGCGGTTTAGATTGTTGGTCACTTCGTTCTAAGAGCTTTGAAGTGTCGTAACAAGATGGGGAGTCGTTTGACAGCGGCCCGTCTCTGGCCGCGACACTGATTTCGCAAGCGTTTCGGGCACCGCCGTGCAAGCCGGCCGCAACTTTGCGATCCGCCTCAGGCGACATTCTAAGCGAAACACCTTAGGGGACGCGGAGGTGGCCTGGGCCGCGAGCCGATTGTACAGGCTTCAGCGCGTAACGGTATGGAGCTAAGATGACGAAGAGGTGCCTATGAAACCGTTACTGCTTCTGGCGATGGTTGCCACGGCGGCGTGGGGTCAGGGAAACGCGTCGCTCCGCGCACGCGAGCTGTTCTATACGCCACCGCCCGATTCGGCCTCCGCCAAACCGCAAGTGGCCGCGCCGGTTACGCCTGCAGCTCCGGCGGCGCCCGCGCCGAAAGCCATTGCGAAGAAAACGCCGGCCAAGCGGCCAGGTTCGTCCTCTGGCGCGGCATCGACTGCCCCCACGCAAGCGGTTGTGGACAACCCCTCGGCGCTGGTTCCGCTGGGGATGCGCTACAGCGTTTTGAAGCGCAATGCCGCCGGCGTGTATCAGGAAGTCGACGCGGATACTACGTTCCAGTCAGGCGACCGCATCCGGCTGGAAGCGCAAGCCAACTCCACCGGCTATCTTTACGTGGTGGCGCAAGGATCGAGCGGCAACTGGCAGGTATTATTCCCATCGCGCGAGGTCTCGAACGGGAGCAACGTGGTGCACCGCGGCGAGACGCGCCTGGTGCCCGGAGGAAATCAGGGCCAGTTCGTATTCGATGAACAGGCGGGCACTGAAAAGCTGTTCTTCGTGCTGTCCCGCCAGCCGGAGCAGAGTTTAGACAAGCTCATTTATTCGATGGGCGGACAGACGCCACCGGCCGATCCGGCGGTAGTCAAACCTGGAGCGGCTGAACCGGCTCGCGTCATGATGGCGCAGACGACGATCGGCGACGACGTTATTTCCCGCATTCGCGGCCAAGTGATGGCGCGCGATCTAGTCTTTGAAAAAGTCGAGAATGAAAAGGTGACGGCGGGGAACGGCACACCCTCCGCGAGCGGCGTGAAGATCGAGACCGCCGCCTACGTGGTGAGCCGTAATACGGCGTCCGACGCGCGCCTGGTGGTCGACCTCAAACTGAAGCATCAATAATCATGCGCCAACTCCTCGCTTGTGCCGCTGCGATTGCCGCCCTGAGTATGCCGGACGCCGCCTGGGCGCAGGGACCGCAGCGCATCCGGGTGGCCGTAGAGAAGTACGATGGTGCGACTTGGACTGTTGTGAATCCTGCGCACGTGTTTGATCCAGGCGACCGACTGCGCTTTCGGGTTTCGACGACTTTCGGCGGATACCTTTACGTCACCGATCAGGGAACTTCAGGAAACTACGAATTATTGTTTCCGCGTTCCGACACCGGAAGCGACAATCGTATCGCGGCTGCTACGGACTACATTGTTCCCGCCTCGCAAGGGGTGTTCAAGGTGAGCGGGCCACCGGGGCATGACGTGATCTATTGGCTGGTGAGTCCGGTCGACCTGGGGAGACAATACCGTCCGCTGCCGCCGCCTCCCGCGCCCGGTTCGGCTCCACCCTCCATGCACCCGCGCTGCGACGATGCGATTTTCAAATCGCGCGGCGATTGCATCGATACGCGAGCGGGCTTGAAGCCGGTAAAGCCGGAGGACAAGTTGCCTGAGAACATGACGGGCGTGGTGACAGCGACTTCGCGGGAGCTACTCTTCATTCAAGACAATAGTATTGGCAAAGAGAGCGTGGTGGTGTCCTCGCCCGCTCCGTTATCGGGACCGGTGGTGTATGAACTCCGTCTGGCGCATCGCTAGTCTGATCTGTCTCGCCACAGGCGCGCTGGCCCAATCAGCCCAGCAGAAGGGCGTCCCGGCTCCGGCGCAGGGCAAGTCGCGCGACCTTAAATACGAAGAGAACAACACGGCGCCGGCGCCCACAGTCACGGTGCCGCGCGGTTATGCGCTTATCGTCGGAATCGCAAGCTACAAGAATCTGCCATCCAGGGCGCAGCTGGAATTTTCCGAACGCGACGCGGATGCCATTTATTCCATCCTCATCAGCCCGGAGGGCGGCAATTTTCGCGCCGAGAACGTTCATCGGCTGACCGGTGCGCAAGCGACTATGGCCAACCTGAAGCGGGAGCTCGAAACCTGGCTTCCGTCGGTGGCCAAGGAAGACGATCGGGTGGTGATTTATTTCGCGGGGCATGGCTTTATCTCCGGCGGCCGCGCGTATCTCGCGCCCTACGACCTCGATCCCAATAACATTCCGGGCACCGGTTATCCGATGGATACGCTGGGTCAAGTGGCGGGATCGCGCATCAAGGCCAAATGGAAAGTGCTGCTGACTGATGCGTGCCACAGCGGCGCGATCGCTCCCGATGCGGAAGCGCAGGCGCTCAACCAAAGCTTGCTCAACATGTCGCGCTCGATGTTTTCGTTGACCGCCAGTCGCGACCGCGAGCGTTCCTTCGAGAGTAAGGACTGGGGCAACGGCCACGGCATCTTCACTTATTACGTGGTGAAGGGGCTGGAGGGAGAGGCCGACGAATCGGGCGACGGGATTGTAACCGCCGATGAGCTCGCGAACTATGTGCGCCGCAACGTGCGCGAAGCGACCAAGGGGCAGCAGAATCCGACGTCGGACCGCGGCAGCTTCGATCCCGGCATGCTGCTGGCGTTTCTGCCCAACGGCTTGCGAGTCGCGCACCAGCCGCCTCCGGTGGATGGCACGCTGATTTTTGAATCGAACATGGACGGAGTGGAAGTCTTCGTCGACGGAAGCTCGCGCGGCATCGTCGGCAAAGGCGCCACGCTGCGGTTGCCTGGAATGCGTCCGGGGAGCCACACTATTCAGGGCGTAAAGATGGGTTACGAACCGGACGGACCGCGCGATGAAGTGGTTTATCCGGGACGCGATTCCACCGTGACCCTCAAAATCTCGATCGCACGACGCCGCCCTAAAGCCGCCGTCGACGAGTTGAACGACGGGTTGGCGCTCTATAACAAAGGCTTCGCCGACAACTACAAGAAGGCCGCCGAACATTTCGAAAAAGCTCTGCAGATCGATCCGACCTACAGTCAGGCGGCGTTGTATCTGGGGCGCACCTACAACTCGCTCTACGATGAACAGCGCTCAGAGGCGGCGTTCCGCAAAGCGATCGCGATCGATCCGGATTATCTGGAGGCGCGCGTCAGCCTTGCCGGGATGCTGCTCGATACCGGGGCTGTCGATGAATCCATCCGTCAGTTGAACCTCGTGACGCAGCGTGATAAAAGCGACGCAGTTGCGCTCTATATGCAGGCGCAGGCATACCGTATGAAGGATCTGTATCCGCAATCGATCGACTCGGCGCGCGCGGCTATCCGGCTGGCTCCGGCGGCAGCCGAACCGCACCTGTGGCTGGCCGACAGCCTGCGGTTGAGTGGGAAGTATCCGGACGCGGCGAGCGAGTATACCGAGTATCTGCGGCTGAGCGATTTCGACAGTAAGCTGGCGGGCCGCATGAACTACTATGTGCTGGGGTATCTGGCCGGAATCGGCAAGAAGAAGCGGGCGGCGCAGACCGACACTTGGCGCGACTTGCGCAGCCTAGCCTATTTTGGGCTGTGCGATGCCGAGCGCAAGCAGGGGCACTTTGAGTTAGGCGTAGCGTACTGCCAGAAGTCACTGGCGTACGATTCGCACGATCCCTATACGCACTACGCGCTCGCGCTGTGTTACGCGCGAGAGGCTGCGGCGAGCGGCAGTCTCGAAACTCTGGCCGCGGCGCGCAAACATTTTCAGGCCATGCTCGATCTGAATGGCGACCTGGAAGAAGCCAAGTTCGCGCGGCAGAACCTGGAAAACATTGATGGCGTGCTGAAGAGCCGCTAGATTGTGCTGCTACCGCTTTCGTGCCGGACGACGGGGCGCGGTTCTTTCCAGATTCAACGTGAGGCCCGGCGTCTGGAGTTTGGCGCGCAGGCTTTTTAGGAGCACCTCTGTCGGTATCGCGCCGAGAGCGGCGGCTGCCTCGTAGCGGACGTTGAGCGCGACGCCGCCAGCCCCAAGGTCGACGCTCACATCCTGGAGCGGCGCATTCTCCAATGGCCAGATCTCCTGCATCGCCGCCTGAACTCTATCCGCCAACTGCTTCTGCATTTCTGCCAACGTCAGTTCTTTCGGAGGCGCGGGCGCGGGCGCCCGGATGCGCGCCATCAACTCCGCCAGTTCGCTCCTGCTGGCAACGGCATCCACCGAAATATCGGCTTGGCGGCCCGTCCGGCGTTCAATCTCCCGGCGTACCTGAGCCGTTTTCGCGTCGGGTATGGGCTGCGTCGAAATCAGATGTATGGCGATTCTGCTCGGATCGATCTGAACCTGTTGAGTGACAATCGTGTCCGATGAAACCAAGTTCGTCAATTCGCTCTGCACAACTCCGCGGGCGATTGCCTCTCCGGCAACCTGCAGTAGCGCCTTGCGAAGCGGAACCGCTACGGAACCCAACACAATCACAATCATAAGAATGCGCCAGCGGAGATGGGTCCCCGACGTGAATATCCGGGCCAAGGGGCTGCGGAGAATCCTCTGGGCCAGAGCGTCGTTCGTGCGGGAGGCGGCCGCCTCGGCGTCGATGTCCGAGGAATTCATCCCGATCAGCAGGAAAATACCGAACGCGCTCGCCACGATTGCAACCAAGTTGGTGAGAAACAGAAGGCCGGCGCCGCCCATGATCACGGGATTTTGTCCGCTTCCCAAACCGAAGCCGATGGTGCAAAGCGGGGGCATGAGCGCCACTGCAATCGCCACGCCCGGCAGCGCCGTCACACCGTCGCCACCCTTGCCCCCACTCCGGCATACCACGACCGATCCTGCCAAGCCTGATAACAAGGCGACTCCCAAATCAAGCAAGTTCGGCCTGGTACGCGCCAGGATCTCCGCCGTAGCGGAGTGAAACGGCAAGAGCCAGACCAAAAAACCCGAGAAACCCACTGAAACCGCGATGCTCGCAACCAGATTCAGGATAGCTTTCGTTCCCAGAAATAAGTCGCCGATGGCCAACGACAACCCGGTTGCCATGATCGGACCCATCAGCGGCGAAATCAGCATTCCGCCGATGATCACGGCAGGACTATTGAGCACTAGTCCAAACGTCGCGATGCCGGCGGAGAAAAAGATCTCCAGCCAATAGGTGAGCTGGTCCATTTCCGCGGAGTTGAAAACCTGAGCATAGACGCGGGGCTTGGTCTTCGAGTCGATGCGAAGCCACGTAAGGAGTGGCGGCCGTTTTGAATGCGACTGTGCGTCCTTCATTTTGTTCCTTCAACTTCAGCGCTGGCACTGAATAATTAGGGAGTATAGCTCCGTGGCGCGGTCCCCCGCCCAGCGACGGCGCGCAACCGCACTAGTAAATCAAGCAGGTCGTCGATTTCCGCCTGACTGTGGAGGTAATAGCGGGCGTGAGAGCGTTGCTTCCGGCCGATGCGAACCGGAACCATTTGGCCAGCCAGGGCGAAAGCATCCTCGTCGTTATCGTCGTCGCCCACGTATAAGATCCACTGACATCCCAGACGGGTCCGTTCCGCGGCCACGGCATCTCCTTTATGCGGCGCGCCGTCGGCCACCAGGTTCACGACCCGCTTGCCTCCCAACACGCGAACCCCCGGCAATTTCCCCGCCGCTGCGAGAACGTGGCGGAGGACCTGGGTTTTGTGGGGCGATTGGCGGTAGTGCACCGCCATGGAAACGCCCTTGTCTTCCATCCACAATCCGGGAATTGCGCCAAGCTCACGCTCGAGTGCTGCTGTCCAGCGTGCTACCATGCGGCGCGAGCTGCACGTGGCGGCTTCCGTTTCCGCCCCATGATTTCCAATCACGCGCGCCACCTTCACGGCGCCTAGTTTACTCAAGACATCCGCGCGAGCGCGTCCCGAGACGACGATGCAGGGATATAGCGCCGCCAGGCGAATGAGCAGCCTGCGGGTACGGACGCGCATGCCCGCCTGCTCGGGGCGGTCGACAATCGGCGACAGCGTTCCATCGAAATCGAACGCGCACAGGACTTCCTCGTGGGCCAGTCGTGTCAGGATTGTGCGGGAAGCCCGGGAAAGAAGGTAGTGCATTCCTAGACCGCTGAAGCCGCGGCCGAGTGATCGGTCAGGCGTCCGGTTACCCGCTCCTGATTGCGCAGCCGCGCCGCATCCTCCAACATGCTTCCCGCCCAGCGATACACGTTGAATTGGGCGAGCAGGGGACGCATCGACCGCATACGGTCCTGCTGTTCTTCGACCGGCATCCGGAGCGCGGCCGCGAGCGCTTCGCTGCTGCCCTCCAGATCGTAGGGGTTCACAATCAGCGCTTCGGTTAATTCCCGCGCCGCGCCGGTGAACTCGCTGAGGACCAGCACGCCTTGCAGATCCGTGCGTGCAGCCACGAACTCCTTCGCCACCAGGTTCATGCCATCGTGCAAGCTGCTCACATAGCACAGATCCGCAGCCCGGAAAAAGCGAAACACCTCGGGCGGCTCATGATGCGACCGTAACATAATGATGGGTCGGTAATCACCGCTCCCGAACCGCTGGTTAATGCGGGCCGCCAATGTCTCGATCGTTTCGTTGAGATCCCGATAGCGCTCGATTTTTACACGGCTGGGCGCCGCCAGTTGCGCGAAACTGAATCGTCCGCGGTATTCCGGGTGGCGCTCGAGCAGAAGCTCTACTGCAAGCAATCTTTCCTCGACGCCCTTGGTGTAATCGAGACGATCGACGCCTACTCCCAGCAGCGCGTCCGGCTTCAATCCAAAATCACGCCATACTTGCGCGCGGCATTCCTCGACGCTGGTTGCCGTCTCCACCCAGCGGACGGGCCATTCGAGCGCGATGGGATACGGGCGGATCAGTGTGCGGTGACCCTTCATCACCACGGCATTGTTCTCGCGGTCAATGCGAGTTTCCAGATAGCGGTCCACCGAATCTAGAAAATTGTTGCAGTGGAGCTGAGTGTGGAAACCGAGAATGCTGCTGCCCAACAAACCCTCCAGCAGTTCATTGCGCCAGGGACAGATTCCCATGCGTTCGGCATTAGGCCAAGGAATGTGCCAGAAGACAATGACGGTTGCCGCAGGCAGACGCTTGCGAATCATCGCGGGCGCCAAAGCGAAATGGTAGTCCTGCACCAGGATGATGGGATCTTTGGAATCCACCTCGCTGCACACGGCGTCGGCGAATTTCTGGTTCACGGAGCGGTAATGCCGCCAATCCTCAGAGCGGAACAGCGGCCGGGCGTGCGCCACGTGGCACAGGGGCCACAACCCTTCGTTCGAAAACCCGTAGTAGTAGCCTTGCTGCTCTTCCTCGGAGAGCCATACGCGGCGAATATGATAGGACTCTTCACCCGGCGGCACGCTGACGTGATCGTACCGATCGACGGTTTCGCGATCGGCGCTGCCGCTGCCGTGGGCGACCCACACTCCCGAGCAGGCGCGCATCACCGGTTCAAGGGCCGTCACCAGCCCACTGGCAGGATGCTGCACTTCGATCTCGCCATTGGCCATGTGCTGATGAATGTAGGGCTCGCGATTTGCGAGGATGACGATCTTCTCGCCGCGCAGATGCTGGTTCAGAATCTGTTTCAGGCGTCCCGGCGTCCACCGTCCGGGAGCGTCTTCTTTTTCGTTGGCCATGCGTCCGATCAATTCACGCATGTCGCTGAGGATTGGCTGAAATTCCCGGCTCTGCTTCCCTCCACCGCGCAGCAAGCTGCGGAATTCCGTGGTCCAGTCGTGACGGGCCCGCTTAGCCACCCAGAGCGGGACGCCGAAGGCCATGATCGCAAGGATCCCAAAGGCCACCAGCAGGAAGGTCTGAGCCGACGCCTCCCGCCGTTCGATATAGCTCAAGTCGTGCACCAGGACCGCGAACCCCAGCTCTTGTCCCTGGGTTGAGATCGGCATCGCGCTCACGTGAACGCGGCCGGTGGGAAGCGTCGCGACGGTGCTCCACTCGTGGAACTGCGGTTCTGCGTGCTCCACCATCGGCCCGGCGTTGCGAACTCTGGGTCCAACCGCTAGACAATCGAATTCATCGGGAAATCCCGGAGTGCTCGACCGCGGCTTTAAGTCTGAGCCGCAAGCCGCCACGGCCAGAACCCGTTCGTCGCGTGCGAGGGCCTCCAACTGTCGTTGCAGGTCTACGGGGCTGTACCAGGCATCCGCCAGCGACTGATTGGCGCCGGTCAGGGCCAGTTGGGCGCGCGAGCTGACATCGCGCTCAAACCATTCACGCCCCGTGGTTTGCACCACGCCGGAAGCGGCCCACATCAGCAGCGCCAAGCCCAGAATCAGAGCCAGGATGAACTGAGCTATGCGGGGCATAATACTATTAAAACATGTTCATAATAGGCGCGGCGCACTTACACGCCTGGTCGTGCTCAAAAAATCCTGGTAAACGCTAATATATAAGACTTTAGACGCAATTTCGTTATTTTATTTCCTGTGCAAAAACCAGATTCACAGGCTGCGTCGGAATCGACTTAAACGCCTTGCCCGCAAGCAGTTGTTGCTGATCGTTCACGCTCTTCTCCCAAGTGGCGAAGCTTAGGCTCAGCGAGACCACCGCAGCTCGGATGGTTCGCGTGATGGAGATGGCGTCTTGCACGCTGGAGATCGCGCCGATTACCGTAAACCCTGATGTCGCCATGTCAAAGCCGGCCGAGGCGAGGTTGTAGCCCATCTTAAACTTCTCACCTCCACTCATGCCTTCCGTCCCCAATTTGGAATCTTCGAGTCCCGGATAGCGCACAAACAGTCGCGTGTAGCTGTTGGCGAATCTGCGCGCTTGCGGTCCCTCCAGCGGCGTAAACGTAGGTGTGTAGATGGGAGACAGCGTGAGTTCCTGATCGGCCAGCTTCAGCTTGATAACCCCTTTGTCGGTCTCCACTTTCTTGATTTGGCTCAAGGTCAGGTTGAGCGCTTCAAAGTCCTGCGCGCGGGCCATTGAGGGATCGATCACCATGTCTCCCAAGCCGTCTTCGCCTGCCGGTTTACTGGGCGGCGCTGGATTCCCTTTCTTGTCATACGAGGAGAGATAGATCAAGCGCAGCCCGCTTCGATTCAGCTCGACCTTCACCGCCCGGTCCTGCTTGCGGCCGCGCATTTCGGCATAGAAGGCCACGGGCAAACCCTGGCTCGCGACAACATCGAAACTCTTGATGGCGGAACGGCCGTCGTTGGCCTGCAAGAAGACCAGGCCCATCAACTGGTTGGCCTCCGCGCCCAGCGGGAAGAGAGCCAGTGCGACTTGCAGGTGCCCGCTGGCTTCTCCCAGTTGCTGCTGCGCATAGGCGAAGGGGATGGCAAAGCCGCCCACGCGGTTGCGGGCTTTGGCTTGATCGTTTTTCTTTTTCACCTGGGCGCGCTTGGAGCGCAATGCGCTGCGCTTCTCAGAGCCATTGAAGGCCAACTTCAAAGAACGGTTGAACAAATCAGCGACAATATCGTTCGCCGCATCCACTTCCTCATCGTATTTGGCACGTTTCGCGTCCAGCGTGCTGAGGTGCAGCACAGCTTCATCTTTAGCGCTTTGATCAGGTGTCAATTGCTGGTAGCGGAGGAAGTTCTGCCGGGCTTGATCCACGTTTCCGGTGGCCTCGTAGAGCAGCCCCAGCTTCCATTTCGTGGGAGCGAAGTCGGGGGCGAGAGCGTCGGCCGCAGTGAACGCCGCGAACACGCGATCATACTGGCGTTCCGCGAGAGCGCCATAGGCGGACGCATATAGGCGTCGAATGTCGACCCCATTCCGGCCCGGCAGCGCCAGCAGAGCCTTCAATTCCTCAATCCGGGCACGCGATTCCTCGGTATCGAGCGCTTTGGGGGCCAATTCCATGTAACGCTCGAGTAGCGAGCTTGCCTCCGCCGTTCGTCCGTTGCTCTCGGCGCAATTTGCGAGATTGAAGGTGGCGGAGGGACTTTTTGCCAGTGTGGTCTTTAACTCGCCCAGTGCATTGCATAAGCTCGACCTGTGCCCCGCCTTACCGTCGGCGCGCGCCACCACCGGCCGGACCGCTGTTGGAAGCGCCTGAGTCGCTGGCTGCGGGGCCGTACTGTCAGCCACGGCTTCTTCGCCTTCAAAGAATGGTTCCTCGGATCCACTGTCGTCTTCAAGCGATGCGTCCAGACCGATGCTATCGGCGAGCTGATTCACGCGAACGATTCGCGCTCTCTCGCTGTCGTTCATCGAGAATCCGTTTTCTTCGGTGGTGACGTGCGTCAGAAGCTGCTGAAGTTTCTCTTTTTGCTTGGGCTCGACTGTCCCGGGCCTGGCCTTTGCCAGGAACTCCAGGGCCTTGGCGCGATCGCCGAGCTGGTAATAGCACAGCGCAAGATCGTAGGAGAGCACGGCTTGAAAGCTCTGCAGCTTCATGCTTTCGTCCAGCGCCACTGCGGCTTCGTTGAACTTCCGCGCTTCGTAAAGTTTGCGCGATTGATTCAAGGCCTCTCGCACACGCTTATGGATTTCCTCATCCACGCGCTTGAGGGCGTCGGTGACTTCCTTCACTTCGATGAGCGCCTGGGACGCCGCATACTTGGCGCGCGCCTCCGCCAGTTGCCCCAGCTTCTCCAACTTCTGGGCTTCCCCGGTGATGGTCTTGACTTGAGTCTCCAACGCCTTTTTCTGAGTTTTTTCCAGGTTTTCGGCAGTCAGCCCGAAACCCATCAAGAAGACCAGAAGAACCGTTCTTGTTCGCATAAGCCCCCTCCGGCAGCTTTTCGATCACGGTGTTGCCTGTTTTGCTGACACTTCTGCGCCAGGGCAGCCCTATGAAGCGAATTGCGGGCGCCTCAAACTATTTCAACGGCGAAAAATCCACCGGGTCCATGAAGGTAGATTCGACCTTCTCGACGATCTTGCCATCCGCTTCCGAAGTCTCTCGGATGTTCTTCCACGCCGGATCGGCGCCGAAATCAGCCCAGTTCTTCTTGGCGGCGTCACGGTTCTCGTGTGCCAGCAGATAAATGAAAAGGTTCTCGTGGTTGGGCGCATCCTGTGGCACCCATCCGCCCATGAACTTCATATGATTGTTTTCGAAAACCTTCACCTCGCCGTTGCGGAACCGCGTGACCAGCGGCGTGAGGCGGTTGGGGAAGGTATGGTACATGCGCAGCTCGTAGACTCGATTGCTATCGGCCCGAACCTGCTGCATCGTCATGAAGCGAGCCGTCAGCAGCGATCCCGCCGCAAACGCACCCACCAAAAGCGCACAATAACGGAGGTTTTTCAGGGTCATGGTTGACAATCATATCAATATTTTGTCGCCGTCATGATGCAAGACTCGGCGACGCAAGACTCGGCGAGGGGAAGGGGCGCTCGCAGGGCGCTAACTCGAGTATTCTTTGGGGGCAGGGAACCAGCGGCGAATCAGAATCACGCTATCCGCCCAAATCGGCCGCATCGCTCGGCACCGTCTCCACGCTTACCCTGGCCCTTAAATTCGCCACTCCGGGAGTCCCGCGCTCATCCGCCACGGTAAACGCGACCGCATCGTCGAGCCAGTCGTAATAACCGCCATCAGGGTCCTGCGCTGCCAGCGTCAGGGTGTAGGATTGCGGGCACAGGTCGCACAGAAATTGGAACACGACGGTCACCGTCTCGCCGGCAGTGCGCGGGCCGACTTTAAGGTGCTCCAGTTCAGTGGTGGTTCCATACACCTCGAAACCGATCTGGGTGCGGATCAGCATTCCGATCACCGGGTCGCTGAGAGCCTCGTGGAAGCGCACCGTGGCCCGCACGCTCACATATTCGCCGCTTTTCCAGACGATGGTTGGGCTGCCGTTGGCGCCCAGAGTTTCGATCGACAGCACTTCGGCCCGCCCGTCGCCTCGCCGCGCGGAAGGCGCCATCCGCGGCGGTATGGTCTCGCCCCATGCGCGAATCTGATCCGCCACGAAGCGCCGGTAGCGAGTCATGGTTTCGAGCGGATCGCCCTTAGCCGCGATTTCGCCTGCTTCGAGCCACCATACTTCGTCGCAGAGCGTTTCGAGCAGGCGGTCTTCGTGAGAGGCTAACAGCACCGTGGTGCCGGCGCGTCGCAAGCGGTCGAGGCCCAGCAAGGTTCGCGTACGCACCAAGGCATCCTGCGTGGCGAGAGCCTGATCCAGCGCCAGTACGTCCGAGGGCGCCAGATTGAGCGGCTCGCCCAGCGAAACCAGCCGCCGCGCGGGTCCGGCTTTCACTTCGCCCTGTTGGGGCGGGATCAAGCCGCAGGCCAGCTTCAGCAACTCCGAGACGCCGGAATTCTTTCCGCCAATCACGCCGATGATCGCGCCTGCGGGCGCACTAGCAGTGAGTTCCTTTAAGGTTCCGGCGGTGACGTTACGAAACTCCAGAGACATTCATCACATAGGATACGCCACTGGCAAGATGCGTTTGCGTCGTGTGCCCGCAACCGGCTTGGATAGTGGGTCGTGACGCGTGGTCGAAGTGATAAGCTGGTCTGTGTAACGTAGTCGCGTGCGCGCCCGTAGCTCAGTCTGGATAGAGCGTTTGCCTCCGGAGCAAAAGGTCAGAGGTTCGAATCCTCTCGGGCGTACCACTTCAGGCTTTTCGTTTCATTGACGTACAGCCTGATTTTCATTTCCCATCGATTTGTCGAATGAGTGTGCCCGTTCGGGGCGGCCATCCCCCCGCGATCAACATTTCAGCGTCTGGTCCGCTGGCTGAAGCAATGTCTAAAAGCCTCGCGCCCCCGCACGCCCACCATTGGCCGCGATGAATGCATCCGCCGCGCGGTACGTTATGGCGAGCGCCGTCAGAGTCGGGTTGCCGGAAGCGTTTTGGGGAAAGGCTGAGGCGCCGATCACCCACAGGTTCGGCACATTCCAGTGCTGAAGATTGCTATTTACCACGCTGCTATCAGGAGAGGCGCCCATAACGGCCCCACCCTGGATATGCGTGGTTTGATATTGAACCACGTTGTACGGGCGGGCCGCCGGACGCGCGTCATCGAACTTGACTCCCATGGCCTTCGCGATTCTCGCCTGGATCCCGGTCGCATACACCTGCTGCCGATGTTCATGCTCGGTCCAGTCGAGCGTGAAGCGGAGCAGCGGGTCACCCATCTTGTCGGTGTAGCGAGGGTCGAGATCCATGAAATTCTGGCGGTACGCCAAGTGCTCTCCCGCGAACCCGATTCCTGCAGTCTTGTCCCGCCACGCGAGCGATGCGGCCTTCCATTCCGCGCCCCAGTTGGCATTCGCTGCTCCTGCCGGGAAGGCTCCGAAGGAACTAATCGGACGGTTTCCCGAACTGCTGACCGAGAGGGTCCCGCCCCGCACAATGCCTTGCGACCCGTCAAGCGCGTGATCCCCGTCGAAATCGGCGATCATCATACCCAGCGCGCCGCTCCCCATGAACGCGTTGAGGGGACGGTCGAAGAAGAGTCGAGTGCCGGCTCCTACCTGGTGAGTCAGGTTCTTGCCGAGCGTTCCTTTGCCCGTGACCGGATCGTACGCAGCGCCGATTTTTGAAAGGGCCAGGAGCTTGACGTTGTTCAACGTGAACGTCGCGAGCACCACGGTATCGGCGGGTTGAAAGACTTCCTGCCCGTTGGCATCGACATACTGCACGCCAGTGGCGCGGCCGCCTTTGTGAACCACGCGTCTAACCCAGCAACCCGTCCGCATCGCGAAGGACTTACGGCGGATGAGCACCGGGAGAAGCGTATTGGTAGGCTGCGCTTTTGCTCCGATCATGCAGCCGAAGCGCTCACAATAGCCGCAATAGGCGCAACCAGCGCGCACAATTCCATCGGGATTGCGATACGTCTCGCTGGCATTCGCCGCGGGATGCGGATACGGATGATAGCCTAGCGTTTCCACCGCTTCCTTGAACTGCAATCCGGCATAGGCTGTCTTCAGCGGAGGCAGCGGATATTCGCTCATACGCGGTCCCTCGAAAACATTTCCACCTGCCAGCTTTTCCCCGCGAATGTTGCCGGCCTTGCCGCTCACCCCCAACATCTGTTCTGCGTGCCAATAGTGCGGTTCCAGATCGTTATAGGTAACGCCCCAATCCTGCACGGCCACATTCTCGGGCAGATGCGCCGCCCCGAACTTTTCTTTCAGATGAGTTGCCAAAACGAAATGTGTTTCGAGGAAACGAAAGGAGTTCCCATTCCAGTGCTCCCCCGCGCCGCCCACGCCCGAGCCGGGCAGAAACGATCCGTACTGCCGGACGGGCACCGATGGATCCCGCATCGAGTGGCGATGCGTGATGGTCTCCGACGCGATATTCTGCATGAGCCGCACGCGGATCGCGTAATCTAGCTCGTCCATTCCATCCGTATAGTCGGAGGGGTTTCGCGGCGCACCGCGTTCGAGGATCAAGACGGAGAGAGAGGTGCGGCCGGTGATTTCTTTCGCCATGGCCAGGCCGGTCCAGCCTCCGCCAACGATCACGACGTTTACAGGTTTGAGTCTTTTCATTGCCGCGCCACCCCGTATACTATCACCCGGTAACCATCTTCGAGAATGAGCCTGCGTCGCCCAAACGGCACGATCGTGCGATAGCACCTACGCCCCTGGTCCGCCAACGCGGGTAGGATGGTGCGATCCGCGCTCCAGTCGGCGCTTTGGCGTACAATTACTGAGGGAAGTCAGGGCCAACGGGAACCCGGGCCCACTGTAAGAGGTTAGGCGAGTTTATGAAAACCGGTATCTTGCTGGGAATTCTGTACCTTGCTTCGGCTCCGTTCGCTTCATCTGCTTCGGTAGATTTTCAGCGGCAGATTCAGCCTATTCTTTCGGACAACTGCTTGCGCTGCCACGGCCCCGATGAGTCGTCCCGTATGGCGGGCCTTCGACTGGATCTAAAAGACGGGCTCTTCTCGCAGCGTCCCCACGGCGCCCCAGTCATTCCTGGAAACGCCCCAGAAAGCCTCCTCTATAAACGAATTTCCGATCTCGACCCGAGGCGTCGGATGCCACCGTTGTCGGCTCACAAAGAATTGACGGATGCGCAAAAGGCTTTGCTTCGCCAGTGGATCGAAGAGGGCGCCGAGTGGAAGCAGCACTGGGCGTTCACTCCCCCGGCACGTCCCGGTCCTCCTCCCGTCAAGAACGACAAGTGGCCGCGGAATTCCATTGACCGCTTTGTTCTGGCAAAACTCGAAGCGAATGGCCTGCAGCCGGCGGCTGAAGCTAATAAAAGGGAGTTGATCCGGCGCGTGACTTTGGATCTCACCGGCCTGCCCCCTAGCCCGCAAGATGTCGAGAGTTTTGTCAACGACAAATCGGAGGACGCGTATCCAAAGCTGGTCGATCGGCTGCTTGCTTCCGAGCACTTCGGCGAACATCGCGCACACTATTGGCTGGACGCCGCCCGTTATGCCGATACCAACGGTTTCCACTACGATAATTATCGCGAGATGTGGCCGTATCGCGACTGGGTGATTCAGGCATTCAACCGCAATCTCCCCTACGACAAATTCATTGTCGAACAGCTTGCGGGCGATCTCCTCCCGAATCCCACTCTCGACCAGTTGATCGCCAGCGGTTTCAATCGCAATCATTCGACCACCAGTGAAAATGGCGTCATCGAAGAAGAAATGGCCGTGATGTACGTCAAGGACCGCGCCGATACTACGGCGGCTGTGTTTCTCGGTCTCACCGCCGCATGCGCGACCTGCCACGATCACAAATTCGATCCGATTTCGCAGAAGGATCACTACGCGCTCGAGGCATTCTTCAACAACACCACGCAGCGAGTCATGGACTACAACCGTCCGGACCAGCCGCCGATGGTGATTGTTCCGCAGACGCAAGACCGCGAGCGTTGGAGCGAATTACATCGTCGCCAAGCTGATCTGAATGCGCGTCTTACCGCCATCCGGCAAGCGCCCAGCGCGGCCTTCGAGAGTTGGCTCAGCACGGACGCGGCCTTGCCTTCCATGCCGCTTGAAGCAGCGCCCGAAGTGTTTCGGCTGGCGGTCGACAGCGCTCGGTTCGAGCCGGGCGTCACGTTGGATGCCGACCCCTGGCAAGGGCGTCGTGCGCTTAAATTCGATGGAAAGTCGGCGCTGAAGCTGCCGAACGTTAACATCATAACGGGTCGCGAAGCCTTTTCCGTGAGCACTTGGCTTTACGTCCCGAAGATCAAATACCATCCGGGGCTGACGGGAGATGGCAGCCATTCCACTATAGCGAGCCAACTGGAGCGGACATCCACCGCTGGTCCGAACGGGACTCCTGTGGTTACGCGCCGTGGCTGGATCATGTATCTCGATCAGGGCGTACCCGGCATGGAACTGTTTGGCGACGAAGGCAAAGCCATACGCGCGCAGGCCTTGCAGAATGCGCCTCTCAAAGAGGGTGCCTGGACTCATCTGACCTTCACCTACGATGGCAGCGGGAAGGAAACCGGGTTATCTCTTCACGTGAACGGCAGCCCGGTTCCCACCGAACGCGGCGCTTACGGAATTCAATACCTGCATGTCGCAAAAACGCTCCCGGGCACTGCGAAAACGGATGCGCCTCTTCTGATGGGAAGCGATGGCGACCAAGGCTTTTTCGAGGGGTCGATCGCGGAATTTGGAATCCTGGGCCGGGCCATTTCGGACGAGGAAGCGCGGCTCCTTACAGCATGGCCGCAGATTATCGATGCCCGCAAGGTAAACGTCTCGCAGCAGACCGCGGCGCAGAAGGAATCACTCCGGCTCTATTTTTCGGATCACTCCGACGGCGCTTATCGCGATGTGGTTCATGAGTTGGCGAGCGTCGATGCCGAACTGAAGACGATTGAGAATCGCTCGGACACCGCGCTCATCATGGAGGACCGGACGGATACCAAGCCCACCGCCAACCTGCTCTTTCGCGGCTTGTATGATCAGCCCCGCGAGGCGCTGAGCGCCAACGTTCCCTCAGTGCTGCCGCCCATGCCGGACTCCTTGCCGCGCAATCGGCTGGGGCTGGCGGAGTGGATGGTGGAACCCTCGAACCCATTGGTGGCGCGCGTCGCCGTCAACCGCTTCTGGCAGCAGATTTTCGGTGTCGGAATCGTCAAGACTACAGAGGACTTTGGTTCGCAGGGTGAGCCGCCCTCCCATCCGGAGCTGCTCGATTGGCTGGCCGTCGATTTTCGAGAGTCGGGATGGGATGTCAAGAATCTGCTGCGGCAAATCGTCACCTCAGCGAGCTACCGCCAATCTTCGGCGCAAGCGCAAAATCAAACCAAAGACCAGAACGATCCGGACAACCGTTTGCTCGCCCACGGCCCGCGCTTCCGCATGGATGCCGAGATGGTCCGGGATCTGGCGTTATCCGCGAGCGGCCTGCTGGTCTCGCGCGTTGGTGGACCTCCCGCCAAGCCCTACCAGCCGAGCGGCGTCTGGGAAGCTACTTCCATGAAGGAAAGCAACACGCGCAACTACGTCCAGGACACCGGGGAGAATCTGTATCGGCGCAGCCTGTACACGCTTTGGAAGCGCAGCGCGCCTCCCGCTTCCTTGGAAACTTTCGATGCCCCGACGCGCGAAACCTACATTGTCCGGCGGGAGCGCACCGATACGCCGTTGCAGGCTTTGGTCACCATGAACGATCCGCAGTTTGTGGAAGCCGCGCGAAATCTGGCGGAACATGCCATGCATTCCGACCCAAGCCTGGATGCGCAGGTCGACTATATGACCTCCCGGCTACTCGCCCGCCAGTTTAGACCCAAGGAGAGGCAAGTGGTCGCGCGCTCCTATGACGAGTTTTTCAGCTACTTCGAGTCGCACAAGTCTGATGCGAGCAGGCTCCTGGCGACGGGTGAATCCAAGGCAGACGCCACGCTCCCGGTAGACAAATTTGCAGCGCTTACCGTGCTCGCCAACGAGTTGTTGAATCTCGACGAGGTACTGAATAAGTAATGCCGCGCGAATACGACAGGAACATAACGCGATTGCTTCGCGAAGCTGCCGTTCAGGAGACGCGCCGGCATTTCTTCGCGCGCGGTGCGCGGGGGCTGGGCGTCGCAGCGCTCGCGACGATGGTGGGAGAAGAGCTTCGCGGAGACGCGTCGGCGGTGGGCGGGCTGCCTGGGCTGCCGCATTTTGCCCCCAAGGCCAAACGCGCGATTTACATGCACATGCTCGGCGGCCCGCCGCAGATGGACCTTTTCGACTACAAGCCGGCGATGACGGACCTGTACAACAAAGATCTTCCCGATTCCATCCGCCAGGGTCAGCGCCTCACCACCATGTCCGCGGGTCAGGCTCGATTTCCGATAGCGCCGTCCATTTATAAATTCGCGCAGTATGGCCAAAACGGAACCTGGATTTCTGAACTATTACCGCACACGGCAAAAATGGTGGACGAGATCGCCATCTTGCGGTCGCTCCATACCGAAGCCATCAATCACGAGCCTGCGATTACTTTCATCCAAACCGGTTTCATGATCGGCGGAAGGCCTTGTATCGGCTCTTGGCTGGCCTATGGCCTGGGCAGCGAGAGCCAGAATCTGCCGGCGTTCGTCGTGATGAACGCCAGCCACAGCGACCCTAAAGCCCCGACTCAAGCGATGTCGGCGCGCATGTGGAGCGCCGGTTTCCTGTCGTCGAAATACAGCGGCGTCTCTCTTCGCACCGGAGGCGACCCGGTTCTCTACATCAATAATCCGGACGGCATCAGCTCCGATATTCGCCGCAAAATGCTCGACGGTCTGCGCGAATTGAATCAGCAGGAATATGAGCAGATCGCGGACCCGGAGACTATGTCGCGCATCGCGCAGTACGAGATGGCGTACCGCATGCAAAGTTCCGTGCCCGAACTGACGGACATCTCGAAGGAGCCGGAGCATACCTTCGCGATGTACGGCGAAGACGCGCGCCAGAAGGGAACTTTCGCAAATTGCTGCCTGATGAGCCGGCGGCTCCTCGAACGCGGCGTGCGATTTGTTCAAATTTATCACAATGGTTGGGATTTTCACGCGAATCTTCCTCGATCCCTGCCCAACCAAACCAAAGACGTGGATCAGAGCGGATGGGCATTGCTGCAGGATCTCAAGCAGAGAGGAATGTTGGAGGACACGCTCCTGATTTGGGGCGGGGAATTCGGCCGCACCATTTACTCGCAGGGCAAACTATCCCCGACTGATTACGGCCGGGACCATCACCCGCGCTGCTTCACGTTTTGGATGGCCGGAGGCGGCGTCAAGCCCGGCGTAGTTCATGGGGAAACCGACGACTTTTCCTACAACATCGTCAAGGACCCAGTTCACGTCCGTGACTTTCAAGCCACGCTGCTGCATCTGTTTGGTATCGATCATGAGAGATTCAGCTACAAGGTCCAGGGCCTGGACATGAAACTGACGGGAGTTGAAAAAGCGACCGTCGTGAAACCGATTCTCGCCTAACATCCACACGGATATTCCATCGGTCCCGTCGGTCAATCCGTTCCGACGCCCGTCAAGACGCGGCCAGCCCCTTTAGGTGCGTACTGACCGAGGCTTCTAAGCCACTCAAACTGTATCCGCCTTCCAGCACGGAGATCAGACGGCCATTCGCATGGGTTCCCGCGATCTCAAGCATGATCTTGGTGAGATCCGTAAAATCCATGTCGGAAAGTGTGAAACTGCCGAGTGGATCGCCGTCGCGCGAATCGAAACCCGCGGAGAGCATCACCAGGTCGGGCTTGAACGCATCGGCGGCGCTCCGTAACTGTTCGCGGAACACACCCACGATTTCTGCGCGGCCGGAACCCGCCGGAAAGGGAAAATTCATAGTGCAGCCTTTGCCCTCGCCCTCGCCAGTCTCATTCGCGGCGCCGGTGCCCGGGTACCATGGCGATTGATGCGTGCTCATGAAAAACACCGAGCCGTCGCCGTAGAAAGTATCCTGGGTACCGTTCCCATGATGCACATCCCAGTCGGCGATCATCACTTTCGCAAGGCCGTGCTGGCGTTGCGCGTAGCGCGCAGCGATCGCGACGTTATTGAAAATACAAAAGCCCATGCCTTGGTTCGGACGAGCATGATGTCCCGGAGGCCGCACCGCGCAAAAGGCATTCGCGGCTTGGCCCGCGACCACGGCGTCGACCGCATTCAGTACGCCTCCCACAGCGCGCACGGCGACATCAAAGGATCGCGGGCCGACGCTGGTATCGCCCGTGCTCAGCTCGTGTGCGCCGGCCGCGATTTCGCGCTTCACTTTCGCGAAGTACTCGTGTCCGTGAACCAGCGCGATCTCGTCTTCACTCGCGGCGCGGACATCCAAGCGATGAAGTTGAGGGAGCAGACTGGTACCCTCGATCGCTCGCGTGACAGCGTCGTAGCGCGCAGGTCGTTCAGGATGGCCGGGGCCGGGATCATGTTGCTTGTAGAGTGGATCGAGCAGGATCGCGGTGGGCTTGCGGACGGTGGCGTCGACTTGGTTTGCGATCATCATTGTCCCAGGAAGCGCGCTCAACCATTTCACCATGTCGCGGCGGGTTTTCATTGCGGCACCTTTTCAAGCCTTGACCGGGGCGCGATAATACGCGGGTTCCCTGCCGGGCCTCCACTTGATGTTACAGCCGATGCTCGGTGTTTGGTCCTGACCTAGCGGACGGTCGGCAAGCAGGTTGTCGGTAGCCGCTCTAAGATCCGCGCCGGTGACGGGCTTTCCGTTGCCGGGCCGGCTGTCGTCGAACTGGCCCCGGTACACCAGCTTCCGGTTCTGATCGAATAAATAAAAATCGGGAGTGCAAGCTGCTGCGTAGCTCTTGGCAACGGCCTGAGTCTCGTCGTAACAGAGCGGGAAGTTGAATCCCAATTCCAAGGCCATACGCTGCAGGCCCTCGGGGGAATCGTCAGCAGAGACAGCGGGGTCGTTCGAGCTGATGGCAACAACTCCCACGCCTTTCGACGTATAATCCCGTCCCAGTTGGGCTAATGCCGGCGCGATGTGCTTCACGTATGGGCAATGATGACAGATGAACATCACCACGAGCGCCTTCTTACCCTGAAACGAAGCGAGCGATACTGCCTCCCCGGAAACTACGTCGGGAAGCGAGAACTCAGGCGCTGTCTTGCCCAGTTCAAGCATGGTGGAAGCGGTAGCAGCCATTGCGGTCCTCCTGTCACGCTGTGTGGTCGTGACATTTCAATTTTACAATGTAGGCTGCAGATCGAAAGGCAAGTTTATCGGTCCATACTGCATGCCACCCGTTGCCGGCACAACCAGCGGACCTCCTTGGGAGCCACGAGTACCGGCTCCGATGCCCTGGGGACTTCCATTTGACCCGGCACCGCGATTTTGTCTTTGTGGGGCGTTGAGCCGACGGGCTCCAGGGCTTCGACCATCTCCTGTAGCTGTTCCCGCCTCGCTTCCAATTGTTTGAGTTTGTTCCCAGCTGCCTCATAGATCAATCGCATCAAACGAGAGGCTTCGGCATGGGCTTGTTCGGCTTTGAAATAAGATACTTGAACAGACGGCGTCCATCTGTCGCCGGAGTTCAGCATTTTGCGCGCGAGGCGGATGCCAATATCGAGTTTGTTGTCGATCAATTGGATTAGCTGTTTGTCCGTTTTGTCACGCAGCTCCTTCAACTTGGAGAATCTGCTCATAAAAACCTCCTGCTTCTTCGCATCAATATAATTTTCATAGTCTCCACTCAGTCGGCCGTCCAGCTAGGCTGTCACTTGCGGCGCCGGTCTGCGAGGCGATGCCACAGTCCCGAGCTTTTTTGTCCCGTCAGGAGCAAAGCGGGAACCCGAACCCGGCGCAACCGGTCGTCGTCTAACGGCGGCACCAACACCGATCATCGATGGTTGACTGGGATGTTAGCGAACCCAGCCGCGCCGAAGCGCAGCGCGAGGACCGACACCGCACCATAGGGCACCGAGACAACGATTCGGCCTTGTTTACCGGAGATACCGGTCATCCCCGGATAGGCGCTTAGTATTTTTACCGACTTCTCATGGGGGGCCAGTGCCAGTCGAGTGGACGCTACCTCGTCTCCGTCCGCCCCGAAGGCAGTGACTGTGACGGTGGTCTGCTGGCTGCTCGGATTCAGGAGCGCCACCGCGCTGGTAAACGAAATATCGTCGTAAGCGAACTCGGCGGTTTGACTGATCTCGGGGGTGAACGGGAATATCGTCTCCTGGTCCGCATGGCCGTCATCCACTTCACGAACGACTCCGTAGCCAATGACGCCAGGCGGCAGCAAGATGTCGGCCCAACCTTCAGTCGACGGACTCGGCCCGTTGAGTGCTTCCAGCACGACCGTCGTTCCGGGGTTCAAAATAACGGTTCGAGAGGATACTGATCCGATCCCAGCCAAGGGGACGAGCAGCGGTGCACCAATATCGTCCGTGAATTGTACTTGCACGCTTTCCAAGGAATTGGTTGTATTCGAAAAGTAAAGCGCCGAGTAGCAGGCGCCACCGAAAACAAGTTGCGGCACGGCAAAGTGTGTGCTCATACCGTGACCCGGTGCGGTGACCGAGAAAAAGAAGATATTCGAAAGCTGTCCATCGGGGTTAGCTATTTGTGCCGTCCAGTTTCCAATCGCGGCGCCAAAAGTGAAGGTAAGGCAGAGCTGGTTGAGATTGAAGAAGTTTACCGGTACGTCGGCTTGCCCGTTGGAAAAGACCAGGCGCACCCTTAGCCCCGGGCCATTTATGAACCCGCTGCCGTTCACGCAGAATGACTGGTCGCTACTGGTGCCCAGTACCGGGTTCGGACTGACCGAAGTTATCGCCGGCGGAGCGCAGAATGCTGGTACAGAGAGGCTTGCAGCAAGCGCGGTGCGCAGAAAGAATGAATTAAACGACACTCGAAAATGACTCCCGATTATTTTAGTGTTTAACAGCCCGTGTCAGAATCCTACTTTTCTGCGGCAGCTCGTTTTAAGCGAACGT
>JBDTTL010000016.1:0-27991 GCA_039930665.1 Acidobacteriota bacterium | reverse complement strand
GTGCTGATCGCATAGCGCGTTTCGCGTTTAGTTGCTATCGCTACCGGTGCTCACTTTCAGCACCGCCAGGAAAGCCTCCTGCGGGATCTCGACGCGGCCGACGCGCTTCATCCGCCGCTTGCCTTCCTTCTGTTTTTCGAGCAGCTTGCGCTTGCGCGAAATGTCTCCGCCGTAGCATTTGGCCAGCACGTTCTTGCGCAGCGCCGCGATGGTCTCGCGCGCGATGATTTTGTTGCCGATCGCCGCCTGCAGCGCGACCTCGAACATCTGCCGCGGGATCAGCTTTCGCAGGCGTTCGATGAGAATCTTGCCGCGCTCGTAGGCGAATTCCTTGTGCACGATCATCGACAGCGCATCCACCGGCTCGCCGGCCACCAGCACATCCAGCTTGACCAAGGCGGACGCCCGATAACCCGACAAGTGATAGTCGAGCGACGCATAGCCGCGCGAAGCCGACTTAAGGCGGTCGTAGAAATCCAGCACGATCTCATTCAGCGGCATTTCATAGAGCAGCAGCACGCGGCCCGACCCGATGTATTCGAACTTCTTCTGGATACCGCGCTTCTCCTCCAGCAGTTTCAGGATCTCGCCCAGATATTCCTCGCGCGTGATCACGGTGGCGTCGATAATAGGCTCGTCGATTTCTTTGATCTCGGTGGGGTCCGGAAACTTCTGTGGATTGTCGACCTCGATCACGTCTCCATTAGTTGCCGTGACGCGATAACGCACGCCCGGCGCCGTGGTGATCAGGTCGATCTCGAACTCGCGCTCCAGCCGTTCCTGAATGATTTCCAGATGCAGCAAGCCCAGAAAACCGCAGCGGAATCCGAAGCCCAGCGCGGCGGAATGTTCCGGCTCAAAAGTGAACGCGCTGTCGTTCAGCCGTAGTTTTTCGAGCGCATCGCGCAGCAGCCCGTGCTCGTGCGATTCCACCGGATACAAGCCCGCGAACACCATGGCCTTCAGCGGCTCGAAGCCGGGCAACGGCTCGGCCGCCGGATTCGCATCGTTGGTGATGGTGTCGCCAATCTGGGCGTCGGAAACCGTCTTGATCGTCGCAAACAGGAATCCGACTTCGCCCGCCGCCAGCTCATCGCAGGGAATCGGTTTCGGCGATTGATACCCCACGCCTTCCACTTCGTGAACGCTGCCGTTATTCCACAGGCGGATCTTCATGCCTTTGCGCATTCGGCCGTCAACCACGCGCGCCAGAATGATGACGCCGCGGTACGAATCAAACCACGAATCGAAGATCAGCGCTCGCAGCGGCGCATCCGGCGATCCCTTCGGTGGCGGAATTTTGTGCACCACCGCCTCCAGAATCTCTTCGATGCCGACGCCATTCTTAGCGCTCGTCAGCACGGCATCGCTGGCATCCAGCCCGATCACGCTCTCGATCTGTTCGCGAATTCGCTCGGGCTCGGCCGACGGTAAATCAATCTTATTGATGACCGGAATAATTTCCAGGTTGTGATGCAGCGCCAGGTAGGTGTTAGCGAGGGTCTGCGCCTCCACTCCCTGCGACGCATCCACCACCAGCAGCGCGCCTTCGCACGCCTGTAAGCTGCGCGAAACTTCGTAGCTGAAATCCACGTGGCCCGGGGTGTCGATCAAATTAAGCTGGTAGTCCTGCCCGTCCTTTGCTTTATAATCCAGGCGGACGGCATGCGCCTTGATGGTGATGCCGCGCTCGCGCTCCAGGTCCATCGAATCCAGCACCTGCGCCATCATTTCGCGCTGGCTGAGGGCACCGGTGACCTCTAGAAGGCGGTCCGCCAGCGTCGATTTGCCGTGATCGATGTGCGCAATGATAGAGAAATTGCGGATATGAGAAGGATCCATTGAGGTAAGATGGTGCCGGAACCCCAATTATCCCACGATGTCCGCGGATTCTCCCAATTTTCAGAAACTAGACGCGAATGGTCTCAACTTCGCGATCCTGGTGGCGCGTTTTAACGGCGCCATCACCGAGAAACTGCTGGCCGGCGCTCGTGAAGCCTTTACCAAGTGCGGCGCGAAAAGCCATCAGGTCTTTTACGTACCCGGAGCGTTTGAGCTTCCCTTCGCTGCCAAAAAACTTGTCGAGCGCGGCGGCTTCCATGCCATCGTCGCGCTGGGGGCAGTGATTCGCGGCGGCACGCCGCATTTCGATTACGTCGCCGGGGAAGCCGCGCGCGGGTTGCAACAGGTTGGCCTCGAAACCGGTGTTCCTGTCATCTTCGGTGTACTCACCACCGACAACTGGGAACAGGCCGAGGAACGCGCAGGCGGCGCGGCTGGCAACAAAGGTTTCGACGCCGCCATGACTGCAATTGAAATGGCGCGGTTCTAATCCATGCCTGCCCGCCATCGCTCCCGTCAACGCGCCCTGCAAGTTCTGTTCCTGTGGGATCAGCGCAAGCAGGACATAGGTGACGCCATATCTTCCTTCTATGAAACTCTCGGTTCCGAGGAAGACGACCCTCAGCGCACCCCGCCCGACGAGTTCATGGAAACATTGGTTCGCGGCGCCGCAGCCAGCTCCGCCGATATCGATCGGCAGATCAGTGCGAAGTCGGCGAACTGGCGTATCGAGCGCATGCCGGTAGTAGATCGCAACATTCTGCGCCTCGCCACCTACGAGATGAACCAGTTGAAAACCCCTCCCGCGATAGTGATTGACGAAGCGCTGGAGCTAGCGCGGCAGTTTTCGGGCGATGAGTCTGTCGCCTTCATCAACGGAGTGCTCGATGCCGTCCGCCGCGATGAGAGTCATCCGCCTACGCCGTGAGCCCGCTCAAAATCGTTCTGATCTCGCCGCGTAACCCTCTCAATATCGGAGCCGCCGCGCGCGCCATGAGTAACTTCGGTTTTTCCGAACTTCGACTCGTGAACCCGTACCACGTTGCCTTCCGCGAAGCCCGTTCGGCCGTGAAAGCGCATGCCGTCCTGGAGCAGGCGCGCGAATTCTCTACGATCACCGAAGCCGTCGCCGATTGTGCGCTAGTCGTGGGTACCACGGCCATCGGACCGCGAGTGCTAGAACACCCTATGCGGCGTTTGGAATACGGAGGCAAACTCATCGCCCGAAAACTCGCCACGGCGCCGCCCGCACAGGTGGCCTTAATGTTCGGTTCCGAGAAATTCGGACTGTCGAACGAAGACATGTCGCATTGCCACTGGCTGATGCGTATCCCCACCCGTGAGGAGCACGGCTCCATGAATTTGGGACAGGCCGTGGCAGTGTGCCTTTACGAGATCATTCGCAGCCCCGCCGCCGCCAAAACTGCGCCCGACGCCAAGTGCCTCGCGCATTCAGCCCACCTGGAGCGAATCAATGAATTCCTCGAAACGATTCTCGACCGTTCCGGCTACGTCCATGCCCGCGTCGAAGGCTCCACACGTATGAAGATCCGCCGCCTGGTGCGCCGCCTCCAACTGAACGCGCACGACGCCGAAGTGTGGCTGGGCATGCTGCGCCAGATACTGTGGAAGCTGGAACATCGTGAATGATATTCTGAGTTGACTCATGACCAAAGTAACGCTGTACTACGATCTCACCCGGCCACTGGGCGACGAAGACTTCGAAAACCTGGCCCAGGTCCATGCCACCTATGGCATGGCGCGCGTGCAGGTGTCTCCGTCATTCGACAAGATCACGGTGGATTACGACGCGTCGCGCTTGATGAAGAAGGACGTCGAAGCGGTCCTGGCCAACCGCGGGATTCCAATCCGTATCGCTGCCGCTGCGTGACTAGTTAAGGTGTGGCTCGGCGGCTAATGCTCATTTCCAGTTCTTCCGGAGTCTTCGGCCAGTCCTCACGCAACAATCGTGACAACGCGCGGTCGGCCAGCAACTTCCCGTTGGTCTGACACTTGGGACAGTAGTTCGTCTCATTCGCCGCGTAGCGGATACGTTGAATCTTCGAGCCGCATCTCAGGCACGGCTGCTGGTACCGGCCATGCACCGCCATGCCCTCCCGGAACGCTGTGACCTTCTCCGGAAAGCTGTCGCCGGCGTCCTCTCGGAGGCGGGTAATCCATCGGGTTAACGTTGTTCGCACAGCCGCAAACAAACCTTCGATCTCCTCCTGTGAGAGCTTTTGCGTGAGCGCCAGAGGCGACAATCGCGCCTCAAACAAAATCTCGTCTGAATACGCGTTGCCGATGCCGCTGAACAGGTGAGGATCGCTCAAAGCTCGCTTCAGGGTGTGATTGGCCGAGAGCAAGGCGGCGGCAAACTGCTGCAAGGCCGCGTCGAGCACTTCCAACCCGCCCGGATCGAGTGAGCGCAATTCCTCTTCGCCCGCCATCACGTGCAGAGAGACGCGTTTCTGCGATCCGGCCTCGGTCAAGAGCACTGACCCGTTGGGAAAATCGAACGCTGCCAGGCCCCGCGGCTTCGACACCTTCGCTCCGCGTGCACGCCAATGCAGCCGGCCCGCGATCATTAAGTGCACTACCAGCCAAAGGTCGTCTTCGAGGCCGATGCTGATTCGCTTGCCGACTCTGCGCAACCGGGTCACGGTCTTGCCATACGCATTTTCGAGCGGCGGTTCGACGGTTCGCAGTAGAAACGGACTCGCAATACGCACCGTTTCGAGCTTCTGGCCGAGGATGCGCTTTTCAAGCGCCTCAATATAAACCACGACATCGGGCAGTTCCGGCAAGTTACTTCTTCAGCCCGGGCAGTCCACCCAGCGACGGCGCAAGTCGCACCGCGCGCAGGATGGCTTCGGCCACCGCCTCCGCTGCCGCCACGCCCAGCGCGTCGATGGGAGCGTGGGCCTTGCCTGCCGACATAGCAACTACCAGGTCGCCATCCGACATCGTATTTACCGGGTTGATCGCGCGCGCCACGCCCAGCTGGCCTAGCTGCGCCAGTTTGGTCGCTTCCACTTTGGTGAGAGCGGCGTTGGTTGCCACCAGGACCAGCGTCGTGTTCTCGCGCGTGAACCCGGTCGGCCCCATACTTTTCATCAGACGCGCGCTATCGGCAAAATCCATGGAATCGGACGTCTTGCGGGCCCCTGCGACGATCTTTCCGTTGGCCGGATCCCGCACATCGCCGAGTGCATTCACCACCGCCAGCGCCGAGACCAGGACTCCTGCATTCCGCCCTTCAAGCGGAACTGTCCATGAACCGACGCCCGACTTCATCGCCTGTTTCATCCCCAGGATCTTGCCCACCGTCGCGCCGGTTCCCGCACCCACCGCACCCTCAACTACTGCCTTATCGGTCGCCGCCGCAGCAGCCGATTCCGCCATCTCACGGGTGGGACGCACGCTTTTCTTTCCGAAACCGAGATCGTAAAGGATCGCACCTACGACGATTGGAACCGGCCCTGCGCCGGTCTTGAATCCAACGCCCTTATGCTCCAGAAAACGGCGCACGCCGCTGGCGGATTCCAGTCCAAACGCGCTGCCACCGGAGAACACCACGCCGTGAATCATCGGAGTGACGTGCATGGGGCTAAGCACGTCCCATTCGTCCACCCCGGTAGCCGATCCGCGAATATCTCCTCCGGCCACTGCGCCTTGCTCGCACAGCGCTACCGTGCACCCCGTCAATCCGTCATAATCGGATGCATGGCCTACTAAAATGCCGGGGATATCGGTGAGGCCGTTCATTTTGCGTTTTCATATTAACATCAAGCATGCCAGCACCCATCTCGCCGGGAGACACTGATTGTTCGACTTTTTGAAGGGTCCTGTCGAGACGTTCCAGGAATTTTTGTTCTTGAGCGGCCGCGCGTTCCGCAACATCTTCCGCTCGCCGCATTACTCCGGCGACATTTTGTTGCAGATGGATGCGATCGGCGTCGGCTCCCTGTTTATCGTCAGCCTGATCGGTTTCTTCAGCGGCGTCGTGATGGCCCTGCAGATGTCGCGCGCGCTTGCCACCTACGGCGCGCAAGGGCAAATCGGGCAGATCGTCTCCATCACGCTGGTGCGCGAGCTGGGGCCGGTGCTGGCGTCTCTGTTGGTGGCTGGGCGCAATGCCAGCGGCATCGCCAGCGAATTGGGCTCCATGCGCGTCACCGAACAGATCGACGCCATGCGCGCCCTGGGCACGGACCCCATCCAGAAGCTGGTGACGCCACGCCTGATCGCCATGGCCGTGGTTCTGCCTTTGCTCACGATCATCGCGGACTTTCTGGGCCTCATCGGCGGCTGGCTGATTGCCTACGGCATGCTGGACATCACCACCTCGCAATATTGGAGCACCGCGTGGCGTGCGCTGGAATATAACGATCTTACGCAAGGCCTGTTGAAGCCATTTCTGTTCGCCATCGTGATCGCCCTGGTGGGCTGCTATTACGGAATCAACACCACCGGCGGTACCCAGGGAGTTGGCCGTTCCACCACCAAGGCCGTGGTTGTTGCTTCCGTCTGGATTTTCATCATCACGTCTCTGCTCGATCCGCTCTTCGTGAATTTGGGATAGCCAACGTCATGACCCGCGCCGAACCTTCGCCCGCACAGCTTCCGGACGTTGTCGAATTTGATGACGTCAATCTCGCCTTCGGCAGCACGCCCGCGCTGGTGCATGTATCCTTTTCCATACGCGCCGGCGAGACGCGGATCGTACTGGGCGCCGCCGGCAGCGGTAAGACTATGCTCATTAAGACCGCCGTTGGCCTGGTCGCGCCGGATTCGGGCCACATCTCGCTGTTTGGAGAGGAAGTCACCGGTCGCAAGGAAAGCCAGCTTTACGGACTGCGCAGCAAGGTGGGCATTCTGTTCCAGGAAGGCGGTCTGTTCGATTCGCAAACCATCGCCGAGAATATTGCGTATCCGCTTCTCAATCAATATGTCGTTCACCAGGACGATAAAGTCCTTCCGCCCGAGGAAGTGGACCGGCGCGTGCGCGAGTCGTTGAGCTTCGTCGAACTGGAACATACCCTTGACAAGTTTCCGAGCGAACTCTCCGGAGGGATGCGGCGCCGCGCCGGTATCGCTCGTGCTATCGTCACTGCGCCGCAACTGGTGCTTTACGATTCGCCCACCGCCGGCCTCGACCCCATCACCGCCAACACCATCATCAATTTGATTCTCAAGGGGCGCGATATGCGTAATACCGCCACCATCATGGTCACGCATCGTTACCAGGACGGGCACCTCATGGCCAATTTTCGCTACAATCCGAGCAGTGGGAAAATCGAACGGGCGGAAAGCAGTCAATTGACCACCAGGTTCTTCGTCATGCAGGAGGGCCGCCTCTTCTTCGAAGGCTCGGAAGCAGAATTGCGCGCCAGCACTGATTCGTACGTACAAAAATTCGCGCGTCCGGGGAGTTCCTAGAACTATGGCGCTACAAACCAAAAAGCGGTGGGCGCAACTTAAGGTCGGCTTGCTGGCCATTTCGGCGCTCTGCATACTCGCGGTGCTGATATTCCTGATGACCAGCTCCACCGGTCTGTTCACCAAACGCAGCGATGTCTATACCTTTCTGGACGATTCAGCGGCCATCGCCACCGGTGCTCCCGTGCGCCTCAACGGGATTACCGTCGGGAAAGTAGCCAACGTCGCGCTTTCCGGATCAAACGAGCCCAACCGCATCGTGCGCGTCACCTTGGAAGTGGATAACAGCTTCTTTCCTGCAATTCCGGTGGACTCGCAGGCGGCCATCGCTGCCGAGAATTTGCTCGGCACCAAGTACATCAATATCAAAAAAGGTCACAGCCCTAGCACCATCCAGCCGGGCGCCGAAATCAAGAGCCTGGATACCCGGGAATTCGACGACGTGGTCCAGCAGGGCTATAGCACTTTGGCTTCCCTCAACGGAATCTTCAAAAAGCTCGACGGCATCATCGATCAGCTTCAGGCGGGCAACGGAACCATCGGCAAATTACTGTCCGACGACGAGCTTTATAAGAAAGTGATCGGTATTGTCGATGAAACCAACCGGGTCATCGCCGCGCTGGACTCCCAGGAAGGCACCCTCGGCAAACTCATGCATGATCCCAGCCTCTATACCGACCTTCAGGGAACGCTGGCCCGCGTGAATACCCTTACGGATGGCCTGCAGCAAGGCGACGGCACGTTGGGCAAGCTGCTGAAGGACCCCGCACTCTATAACGACACCCGTTCCACGATTGCCGATATGCGGCAGTTGTTGGCCGGCCTCAACGAGGGTAAGGGTACCGCGGGCAAACTGCTCAACAGCGACCAGCTTCACAACCAGCTCCTGGCCAGCATGGCCCGCCTGGACGTGCTGCTCGATAAAATCAACAACGGTCAGGGCACTCTTGGACAACTGCTGGTGAACCCGTCGCTCTATCAGAATCTCGATAGCACCACCCGCGAGATCAACGGCCTGATGAAGGATTTCCGCGCCAACCCCAAGAAGTTCCTGCGTATAAAGCTCGGCCTTTTCTGACGTGCGCAAACTGGTGGTTAACGCCGACGACTTCGGCTTCACGCGCGATGTGAACCAAGGGATCGTCGAAGCGCACCGCAACGGAATCCTCACCGCCACTACGCTGATGGCCACCGGTGCCGCGTTTGAGGACGCCGTAACTCTGGCGCGCGAGAATCCTTCTCTTGATATCGGTATCCACCTGGTTCTGGTCGGTGAGCCGCCATTTCCCAGCACCATCCCACAGCTTACGCACGCCGCACTCTTCGGCCGGATCCGCATCTATGACGAATTGCACACTCAAGTGCGACGCGTTCTCGATGCCGGGCTTCAACCGACGCATCTCGATACGCACAAGCACACTCACTTGCTGCCGCCGGTGCTCGCCGCCGTTGCGCGCCTGTCGGAGGAGTACAAAATTCCTTGGGTGCGCCGCCCCTTCGATTTTCCGCTTACGCCGGCCACGCGACCGGGAATCGGGTGGTCCAAGCGTGCCACCAGTCAGGCCTTGGGTCTGGTGCGCCGCCGTTTTGCGCGTATCCTTCGCCGCCACGGCTGCCGCTCGACCGATCACTTCGCGGGATTCCAGATCACCGGCCGCTACACTGCTGCGGAACTTGTCCAGTTGATTCGGACGCTGCCTGACGGCTCTACCGAATTCATGTGCCATCCAGGAATCTGTGGCGACGAGCTCCGCGCCGCCCGCACTCGCTTAAAGGAAAGCCGAGAGCGGGAGCTGCGCGCTCTCACCTCTCCCGAAGTCCGCGCCGCCCTCGCTGAATCCGAGGTCGAACTGGTCAGCTATCGAAGCCTCTAGCTTAAGGATTGCCAGTGCGTCAACGTGTACCCCAAGAAGCCCATCGCATTGTAGGCCGAGTGCATCAAAAACGCGGAAGTCGTTGACCCCGTCTTGTAGCGCACATAGCCGAAAGCGACCCCCGCGATTCCAATCAATAGCACCGGCTGCCAAGCCCAACGATTCTGCGCGCCATGCAGCAACGCGAACGGCACCGCCGTAAGCACGATTCCCGGCCACGGCCCCAACGACCGCACCAGCAAGGGCAACAAGAATCCCCGGAAGAGCATCTCCTCGAAAATGGGAGCCAGCAGCACTCCAAATAGAATGATCGCCCCCAGAGACGCTCGGCTCTTGATCAGAATCTCGATCTGCGAACTGTCCAACGGCGCACGCAGGATTACTCCCAGCGCCGAAAGCGCAATAGTAAGCGCGGGCCCCGCCGCCAGCAACAACAACGCATGGGGAATCGGAAAGGTCCACCCTAATGATGCCCAGAACGGCTGGCCATACCGGAGGGCAACCACCAGATACAGCGCGCCCACCAGAAGCAGGTACATGAAAGACTGGAACACCAGCGTACGTACCGCATCGCTTGAGAACCAGCCCGGCGCCAACGTACGGCTGGCCCGCCACAACAGCGCAGCCAGCGCCAGCGAAGGCAGCACCGCGCTCAAAAACAGCGCCAAGTCCTGATAACCCCAAATCGGCGCGCGGCGTTCTGGCATCGTGGTCGTCAGGCTTCACTCTCAATCGCTTCATCTTCGATCAGTGCGGCGGCCAACAGCGGAATCATCAATTCATGGTGGCCTGTCACCGCGAAGCCGCACCCACCGGATTTCGCATGCGGCCGCTCCACCACATTTAACTTCGGCCGGTAATGTTGCAGGAAATCGAAGTTCACAGTGGTGAAATTCGCCAGCGGATGGCCCAGGTTACGCACCACCGACACTGCTTTGAGGAATACTTCCGGGAGCACCACCGCCGAACCCACATTCAAATACACGCCGCCATCGTTCAACCCGCGCACCAGGGAGCACAGCAATCGAAAATCATGATGGGTTGTCGCGCCGATCGCCGCTCCGGCCGCCGCCGGATGGGTGTGCGGAGTATCCGTTCCCACCGCGACATGCACCGTCACTGGAACGCCCGCCCGGTAGGCCGACGCGAGGATGCTGTGCGGTGCGAATTCCGGCCGAACCAGGTTCTCCAGGCTTCGGCCCAGCGCTTCGCCCATGCCCATACCGTCGCGCGCACCCTCGCTGATGGCCGTGTTCATTTCGCGACCGGTCTCTTCAGCAGCGCCAAAACGTCCATCCGGCAGCACCGCTTCCACGTCTTCGCTGGTCTGGCCCGCAATCGCGATTTCGAAATCGTGAATCGACGCCGCTCCATTCATCACAAAACCCGTTACCCATCCGCGTTGCATCAAGTCCAGCAGGATGTCGGCCAGCCCGCACTTTACTACGTGCCCGCCCATGCCCCATAGGATCGCGCGCTGTTGCGCTTTGGCTCGCCGCAGGGCATTCACAACGCCGCGAAACGCATCCGCCGCGAGTAATTTCGGCAGCGAGTTCAGCAGTCTTGCAACGCCGTCGCCCTTCTTGTAAGGCCTCGCGAAATGCCCGGTCTGCACTTTCCCGCCGCGTTCGTTGAGGGGAACGGTCTTCAGCCCCTCGAACGACAGCGGCTTTTCCACGTACTTACTCATGCCGCTTTTCCGCCGCGCAAAGTTTTCTTCAACGCTTGGCCAGTGTGGCTCTTGGCCGTGCGCGCGATCTCCTCGGGCGGCCCGCAAGCGACCACGTGCCCTCCGCGCTCTCCGCCCTCCGGCCCCAGGTCGATAACCCAGTCAGCCGTCTTGATGACATCCAGATGATGCTCGATCACCACGACAGTATTGCCCAACTCGACCAGGCTGTGCAGCACGTCCAGTAATTTGCGCACGTCTTCGAAGTGCAGTCCGGTGGTCGGCTCATCCAGGATGTAGAGCGTCTTGCCGGTTTGACGCCGGCTCAGTTCGCGCGCCAGCTTAATGCGCTGGGCTTCGCCACCCGAAAGCGTAGTCGAAGATTGCCCCAGATGAAGATACCCCAGGCCCACTTCGACCAGCGTCTCCAGCTTGGCCCGAATCTGCGGGATGTTTTCGAGCAGCGACAGCGCATCCTCCACCGGCATTTCAAGCAGGTCTGCAATCGACTTGTCTTTATACTTCACCTGCAGCGTTTCATGATTGTAGCGCCGCCCGCGGCACACGTCGCAGGTAACGTATACGTCCGGCAGAAAATTCATTTCGATTCGCTTCTGCCCGTCGCCCTGGCACGCCTCGCAGCGCCCGCCCTTGACGTTGAAACTGAAACGCCCCGGTTTGTAGCCGCGCGCCCGCGACTCCGGCAGCTTCGAATACAAGTCGCGAATGTGCGTGAACACCTGCGTGTAGGTGGCTGGATTCGATCGCGGAGAACGCCCAATCGGCGCCTGGTCGATCTCGATCACCTTGTCCAGCAGGTCGAGCCCTTCCATCGCCACATGCGCGCCCGGCTCCGCTCGCGATCCATACACTTCTTTGGCGGCCGCGCGATACAGGATATCGTTCACCAGCGTCGATTTGCCGCTGCCCGAAACGCCCGTCACCGCGACGAACAATCCCAGGGGAAACTCCACGTGGATGTTCTTGAGGTTGTGTTCGGTCGCGCCTTGAATCGCGATCCGCCGCTTGCCCGGCACGCGCCGCTTAGCAGGGAGCGCGATCACGCGTGTGCCCGCCAGATATTGCCCGGTGAGCGACTCGCTGTTTTGTTCGATCTGCTTCGGCGTGCCCTGCGCCACCAGTTCGCCGCCCAGCCTCCCTGCTCCGGGCCCCAGATCGATCACGTAATCGGCGCGCTCGATGGTCTCGGCGTCGTGCTCCACAACCAGCACCGTGTTGCCCAGATCCCGCAAGCTCTGCAGCGAATCGAGCAAGCGGTCATTGTCGCGCGAATGCAGCCCGATCGACGGCTCGTCCAGCACGTACAAAACTCCGCGCAGCTTCGAGCCGATCTGCGTCGCCAGCCGGATGCGCTGCGCCTCGCCGCCCGAGAGCGTCGCCGCTGAACGCTCCAGGCTCAGGTAGCCCAGGCCGACGCCCACCAGAAATTCCAGACGGTTGCGCACTTCGTCCACGGGACGCTTACCGATTTGTTCCTCACGTCCAGCAAGCTTCCACTTCTTCACCGTCCCCAGCGCGCGCGTGACCGAGAGTCCAGTCAACTCGGCGATACCGACGCCCTTCACCTTTACCGCCAGGCTCGACGGCTTGAGCCGCTTGCCGTGACAATCCGGGCAGACCGCCGCCGATTGATACTGCAGCAGCCACTCGCGCGTGTTTTCCGTCACGTCTTCCAGTTCGTAGTATTGATCCAGAGCCGCGATCAGCCCTTCGCTCAATACCTGGTGCGCCTTCTTAGGCAGCTTCTCGAATGGCTTCTGAATCGGAATCTTCAAGCGCGCCGCCAGCAGCTTTAAATCGCCCGACACGTACGTAGAGCTGCCGCCGATCCCCAGCGCCCCATCGAGCAACGGTTTTGAGGGGTCGACAATCAACTTCGCCGGATCCCAACTCCAGCGGCTGCCCAGGCCCGTGCACGTCTCGCACGCGCCAAACGGACTGTTGAAGGAGAACGACCGCGGCTCCAATTGCGGCACACTAGCTCCGCATTCCGGACACGCCAGTTTCTGCGAATACAACCGCTCCGGCCCATCCACCTGCGCCACCAGCACCAGCCCGTCAGCCAGCTTGGTCGCCGTCTCGATCGACGCTTCCAGACGTTTTTCAACTTCCGGCTTGATCAGCAGGCGGTCTACCACAACTTCGATCGTGTGATTTTTGCGTTTGTCGAGCGTGATCTCTTCGTCCAGCGGACGCAGCACGCCATCCACGCGCGCCCGCACGAAACCTTGACGAGCCAGTTTCTCAAGCTCTTTGCGGTACTCGCCTTTGCGCCCGCGCACGATGGGCGCCAGGATCATTACCCGCTCCTGCGGGCCCATCGTCATTACTTGTTGCAGGATCTGCTGCGCGGATTGACGCGAAATCTCCAGCCCGCAATTGGGACAATGCGGCACACCGATCGCCGCATACAAGACGCGCAGGTAATCGTAAATCTCCGTAATGGTGCCCACGGTCGAGCGCGGACTCCGGCTGGTGGTCTTTTGTTCAATCGAAATCGCCGGACTCAGCCCGTCGATCGAATCCACTTCTGGCCGTTCCATCTGATCCAGGAACTGGCGCGCGTAAGGAGAAAGCGTCTCTACATAGCGGCGCTGACCCTCCGCATAAATCGTATCGAAGGCCAGCGAAGACTTACCCGAGCCGCTCAATCCCGTAATTACCGTCAAGGTATTGCGCGGAATCGCGACGTCGATGTTCTTCAGGTTGTGTTGCCGCGCCCCATGCACGGTAATCTGCTTGAGCAAAAAGTCTCCAATTGGTAGGGTTCGCTTATATTGTCCCAGATACCGGGAATCGCATACCAGATCTCTCAGGCCATGCCGATTTTTGCGACGCCGATTCGCTATACTAGCGACAATCCGGGCAGTCCTCGACTGCTGCCCGGACCCTCAGGAGGCCATGGTGAGTTTTGAAGCGTCGGTGCGGCATTCGGGTGATGTCGCGATCATCGATCTAACGGGCCGCATCGTTCTAAACGATGGGTCGACTGCGGTGCGCGAGGCCATTGCCAAATTGCGCGAAGACGGCGCGAACAAAATTCTCCTCAACTTGGCGAATGTCAGTTTTCTCGATAGCTCCGGGCTGGGAGAACTGGCCAGCGCTTACGCCCGGATGAATAAGGCCGGCGGCCAATTGAAGCTTGCAAATCTCCCCGCTCGCATTGCGGACCTGCTGCGCATCACGAAGCTCGACAGCGTTCTCATCGCGTTCCCCACCGAATCGGCGGCGCTCGAGAGTTTCAGCAACAGCGCAGCCTCTGCCTGAGTTTCGGAGCACGGTCGGCATCATTGCCGCTCCCACCAATCGGGCAGTTCGCTCACCGAATCCAGGACCGCATCCGGCTTGACTGGACCCGCGAGATCCAGTTTGCGGAATTTGCCGGTTCGCACTAGCGCAGCCCGCATCCCGGCCAGTTGCGCCCCGGCTACGTCGGTCTCAATGTCGTCTCCCACCATCAGAATCTCCCCCTTCGGAACGCCCAGCCGATCGGCGGCCGCTTGAAAGAACTCCACGGCCGGTTTGCCGAGTACGATCGCCTTCCGGCCGGCGGCATTTTCCAGAGCGGCCACAAATGGAGCGACGTCCAGCGAAATCCCATCCGGCGATTTCCAGTAGCGCGTCATCCCTAGCGCAATCAGGGTTGCCGCCGGGTTGGAATGCAGCAGACGGAACGCGCGATTGAGCGCGGCGAAATCCCACCCACTTCCCAGGTCTCCGATCACGACCGAATGCGCGCCACTTTCCGCATCTTCGGGCAAGATATCCAGTCCCTCAAATGCTTGTCGCGCTGCCGGACGCAGAAACAGTGCGACGCCTCCGGCATTTTGCGAGCGGAGCCAATCCGCAGCCGCCTCACAAGGCGTCATGATGTCATTGGGGCTCGCCGAAATTGCGAAACGCGTCAGTTTCGCAGCCAGCGCGTCACGACCACGCGAAGTGGTGTTGGTGACAAACAGATGTGGAATCTTACGCGTCCGAACCCAGGCCAGTGTTTCCATGGTGCCGGCGATCGGCTCTTCGGAGTTATACAGCACTCCGTCCATGTCGAAGAGAAGAGCTTGCATGACTTGGTCCGCACTAATGCCCGGCGGTTCCCGCGCTAGGCCATCCGCAGAGCTGCGGCGAGTCCTTTATCCGACCGCACGCGCCAGATGCGGGCATCCATGCAGTAATGCGTAAAGGCCACGCCCCACACCGCGGCTTGGGCAGTCTGGTAGGGCAGGAGAGCGGAGGGAATGAAGTTCAATACCAGGTTCAGCCCGATTGCAATCGCCAGATAGACCCCGACGTTCGACACCAGGCGCGCCGCCAATCCGTGGCGCTCAAGCGCTCCTGGTTCGGTATAGCGGTTGCGATTGTGGAACCACATGAGGCGATGGTATTGGAAGCTGTGGAACAGGCCCAGCGTGATGCCCGCCCGCAGAATTCCGTCTGGACCGTAGTGCGAAGCGCTCAAAAGCGCCAGCCATTGCAGTGGAATCACGGTGAGCAGCAGCCCCAGCTTCGGCCGGTTCATCGGGGCCCCAGCGCGCAGCTTTTGGGCCTGTCTGAGCAGCCAGACGATGGCCAGAAGACCGTAGACCCCTATCGCGACGCTTGGAATCCACGCCAGGAGCGGAAAAGTATTCGTTATTATGGGCTGCGTTCGCAGTACAAACATTCCCAGTGGTATCAGCAGCGAACTCAGCAGCAGCCAGCGGTCCAGCAGGAAATCCGTTCGGTCGCGATCTTTGTTTTTCGCTTTGTACAGCATCATGAAACCAAAGTGTTGCTTCACGATATGGAACTGCTGCCAGCACACGGCGAACAAAAAGAACAACCCTGCTCCCCCGGCCCAAACCATCGCGGGCCCCCACAACAGGAGCGGCACGGGAATCCATAAGAACCAACCCAGCCGGGCGCGCTCTGCTTTGTCGAAGTAAGTGCGAGTGATGGTGGATTGAACGTGCGGACCGTCGATGCCGAAAAACCAGATGAACTGGATCAACGCCACCCCGACCCCCAAAGTCATGAGCCCCAATGCCAGGTAGCTGATGAGTGCGGACCCGATGAACCAGATTAGATCCTGACGTTGCGAGATAATCCAGCGCGAGCGTGTACGCTCGGATAAAGAAATGCCGGCCGCGGACTGTAAAGTGGCCGTACTCATGGCACGCTAAATCGTTTATCGTACCAAACCGCTGAAATCTTTACGTGTTAAGGCGAACGCCCGTTACTCGAGTAAGTGTTAACCAGTGTGCTTCGCGCGCACTTCGGCTTCTGCCTGGAGCCAGTCGGCTTCCGGGGAGCCCGGCCGGTCTGCTCGTTCGAGCCAGATTCGATAGGCTACCTGGGCAATCTCTTTTTGGTGAGCCGCCAAATCGAATTCGAGAATCGGAGCCGACGCGCTCTGGGGAACTCGCCGAGGGCTACGGTGAGTTTTGAGTTCGGCAGCCTTAGAGGGTGCGGTCCTGGTTACGGCCATGAAAGTCTCCTTGTCAATACGGACAACGGGGCCGACTTATGGATCACCGTGGATTCTAAGCGGTATTATAGCGCAAAGCTCTAAAAGATTTTCGCAAAATGATCTGAATAGCGCTTTGATTTCCCGGTCTGGCGCGGTGTTAGACTAGCCGTCATCATGATGACCATCCCCCTACGGCTTGTTGGTTCCGTCCTGATAATGTTCACCCTTCTGGCGGCTCCGCTATTCAGTCAAGGCCGCAATTACGGGCGGTCGCAAGTAATTACGCAGCAGGGTATCGCGGCCACCAGCCAGACCCTGGCATCGCAGGCCGCCGTGCAGATTCTGGCTCGCGGTGGAAGCGCGGTCGACGCGGCTATCGCGGCCAACGCCGTCCTCGCCGTGGTCGAGCCTATGAAGAACGGCCTCGTCGGAGATCTGTTCGCGCTCTACTGGGACGCCAAGTCCGGCAAGCTGCAAGGACTCAACGCATCCGGACCGGCGCCGCGCGGCCTCACTCCTGAATTCCTGGCGAAACAGGGAATCAAATCCATGCCCCAGCAGGGTATCCAGAGTTTCACCGTTCCCGGCGCCGTGGACGGCTGGTGGAAAATGCATCAGCGCTATGGAAAACTTCCCTGGAAAGAGCTGTTCCAGTCCGCGGTCGCGTACGCCGAAGACGGCTTCCCGGTTTCCGAGGCCATTCAGGAATCATGGGCTGCGGCCGAGAGAAGCACCCGTGTTACGAGCAACCCCGAGTCGATGCGCGTGTTTTTCCCCGGCGGGAAAGCGCCCTCGGAGGGCGATCTGTTTCGCAATCCCGCGATGGCGCACGCCTTTCGTCTGCTTGCCGAAAAGGGCCCGGACGCCATGTACAAAGGCGAAATCGGTGCTGCGATTTTGAAAACTTCGCAGCGCCTGGGCGGGACTATGACCGCCGAGGACCTCGCCTCGTTTTCCTCCGAGTGGGTGCAGCCGATCTCGATCGATTACCGCGGCTGGCGCGTGTACGAAATGCCGCCCAACGGCCAGGGGATGGCCGCTCTCGAGATGCTGAACATAATGGAAACGGTCCAGGCGTCACCACTAGGCGCGTTCAGCGCCGTCGAAATGCACAAACGCATCGAAGCCATGAAGCTGGCCTACGCCGATGTGCACCGCTATGACGCGGACCCCCGCACCTACGACGCTCCAGTGGCCCAGTTGTTGTCGAAAGACTACGCCCGCAAGCGTGCGGCTTTGATCGATCCGAAAAAAGCGAATTGCACGGTGCCGCCTGGTCAACCGGTGGGCAGCGATACTACCTACCTGACCATCGTCGATAAAGACGGCAATATTGCCAGTTGGATTGAGAGCGTCTATGCGGAGTTTGGTTCCGGAGTCACTGTCGAAGGTATGGGCTTCGTGCTGCAGAACCGGGGCGCAGGATTCACGCTGGAGCCGCATCATCCCGACGTTCTCGCCGGCGGCAAGCGGCCCTTCCACACCATCATTCCCGCCTTCATGGAGCGCGGCGATCTGCACATCGGGTTCGGTATTATGGGCGGCGCCAACCAGCCGCTGGCGCATGCGCAGTTTGTTTCGAATCTGGTCGATTACGGCATGAACCTGCAAGCGGCGCTAGAAGCGCCCCGCTTCACGAAGCGCAGTTCGACCGGCTGCGACGTGTCGATAGAAGACCGTGTCCCTGAGAGCACATTGCAGCAGCTTTCCGAGCGCGGCCATCAGATTGCCATCCGCCGCGACTATACGCAGGAGATGGGACGCGGCCAAGCCATCATGCACAACTCGAAGACCGGCACTAACTACGCCGCATCCGATCCACGCGCCGACGGCGCCGCAGTGCCGGAACCGATTCATCCTTAAAAACCGCACAGCGTATTACGTTGTGTTACGATAACATCGTGGCTCGCGAGATCATGACCGTGCGCATCGAACCGCGAACCCGTGAGGCGCTGGATTGCATCGCGGCATCTCTTGAGAGGGACCGCACTTACGTGGTGAACCAGGCCCTCGAAGCCTATATTGGGGTTCATCAATGGCAGATCGACCACATCCGCCAGGGCATGCGGGAAGCCAAGGCCGCAAAGTTTGCCTCCCCGGCCGAAGTGAACCGCGTCATCACCCGCTTACGTAAAAAATGAGCGCTCCCAGTTGACGGTTCGCTGGACGCCGACGGCCTTGCGAGACCTAGCCTCCCTGCATTCCTACATTGCGGACTACAACCCGGGGGCAGCCTCGGCGGCCGTAGGTACGGTAGTGGCGGGAATTGAGGCGCTTGCCCAACACCCCGAGATGGGAAGAAGGGGGCGCGTTGCCGGTACTCGTGAATTGGTCGTCGCGCCCTCTGTAGTTGCCTACCGGGCGCGAAAAACTTCGATAGACGTTCTTGCCATCATCCACGGGGCACGCCGTTGGCCAGATTCGTTTGACTGCTAGCCGACCTTAATCGTCAGCTCTCCCAGCTTGGCTATACGTCCGACCATTACATCGCCCGAAACCACAGGGCCAACACCCTCCGGCGTCCCCGTATAGATTAAGTCGCCCGGCTGCAGCGCTACTTGTTGCGACAACTGATTGATGATGTTGGGCACGTCCCAGATCAACAGGTTCAAATCGGAGCGCTGCCGCGACTGCCCGTTAACCGTAATCTCGATTTCGCCTGCCTGTAGATGCCCCACCTGTGTCACGGGAAAAATCGGCCCGCACGGTGCCGACTGGTCGAAAGACTTGCCTATCTCCCACGGATGGCCCTTCTTGGCCGCCGCCTGCTGTAAGTCCCGGCGCGTCATATCGAAGCCTATCGCGTATCCATACACATGGTCGAGCGCCGATTCCACGGAAATGTTCGCACCTCCTTTGCCAATGGCTGCCACCAGTTCCACTTCGTGGTGGTAGTTGGCAGTTAGGGGCGGGTAGGGTACGGTCGAGCCGTCCTCCACGACCATATCGCTGGCCTTGGCGAAGAAGAATGGCGGGTTTTTTTCGTCATTTCCGAACTCCCGCACGTGCGCCAGGTAGTTGCGCCCCACGCAGTAAATGCGGTGAACCGGGAAGCGCGCTTGAGTTCCGATAACGGTCAGGGAAGGCAGTGGAGCCGCGGGAACGACGTAGTCCATACGTTCAAAAGTACCATTACAATCACAAACATATTGAAACTCTAAGGCGTTGACCTTAAGTGCCACCGCCTTTACACTCAGAAGCACTGTGATGGAACAACGGAAAAATCAGCGGTTTGACTTGCGCCTTCCCTTCGAGATTATCGACGGCGCAACCAAGACCAAGTCCAAAGGCGAAACCCGGAACCTCAGTTCCTGTGGAGTGCTGTTCTTGTCCAAGACTCCAGTGGTGATCGGCGAGTCGATCGAGTATATGATTACGCTGCCGAAGGCGCCCGGAACGCGCTCGGACGTTCGCCTCCGTTGCATCGGCAAGGTGGTCCGCAGCGAGCAGCCTTCCCGTTTCGCCGCCACGCTGGAACGCTACGAATTCGTGCGATAGAAGAATTAATTCGGGTTCTCACGTCCCGTCCCGCCTGTACTAACCCCCCACGCCAGGAAAACCCTGGTCCTTCCAGTAACCGAAACCAAGCTGTTATAATCACTACTTACATATGGCCAACTCTGCGATCGCTCCGCATGCAGTCTCGACCAAGAAGATTATCCTCTTAAGGCCAAGAGGGTTTTGTGCCGGTGTCGTTCGGGCGATTGATGTGGTTAAGATTGCGTTGGACCTTTATGGTGCACCCATATACGTGCGCAAAGAGATAGTCCATAACAAGCACGTGGTGGACGAACTCCGGGCCGCCGGGGCCATTTTCATTGAGGAACTGGACGAAGTACCCGCCGGGGCGCGAGTTATCTTCAGCGCTCACGGTGTTTCGCCGCTGGTACGGAAGCAGGCGATGGAGCGGGATCTGCAGGTTATCGACGCCACCTGCCCCCTGGTAACCAAAGTGCATCTCGAAGCCGTCAAGTTCGCCCGGAAAAACTTCACCATCGTGTTGATAGGGCACAAGGATCACGACGAGGTCATCGGCACTTTGGGCGAAGCGCCGGAAGCCACTGTACTCGTTTCGAATGTGGACGACGTCAATCGGCTTGAAGTGAAGGATCCGGAGAAAGTCTCTTTCATAACCCAAACGACTTTGAGCCTCGACGAAACCCAGGATATCGTGACGCGGCTCCGGGAGCGCTTTCCGAAGATTCAAGGCCCCGCAGCGCAGGATATCTGCTATGCCACGGAAAACCGGCAGCTAGCTGTCAAGGCAGTGGCTCCCATGTGCCAGCTTCTACTGGTGGTGGGGTCACAGAATAGCTCGAATTCGCGCCGGCTGGTGGAAGTTTGTGTGAAAGAGGGCGTCGCCTCGCACCTGATTGACGACCTGAGTGAAGTGCGACGGGAATGGCTTGAAGGTGTGGATAGGATTGCGGTGACCGCCGGCGCTTCGGCCCCGGAAAATCTGGTCCAGGAGCTGATTGCATCGCTCCACGGGCACGGCTACGGCGAATTGGAAGAAGTGGAAATCAAGGAAGAAGACGTGCGCTTTAATCTGCCCTCCGAATTGAACCGGACCGTGCAGTTGCATACTATAGCGCGGGTATGAGTCCCAGTCTCCAACTCACCGACGCCCTGGTTACATCCTCTGCGCAGACACTGCGGCAAGCGGTAAATTTCCTGCTCGGCGCGCAACACCGTGACGGCTACTGGTGGGCCGATCTCACGGCAGATACCACGCTCGAATCCGACTATATTCTGCTGGAGCTGTGGTGGAATCCGCCAGTCGATGGCGTTTGGAATCCGCCCAACCGCGAACGCATCGGCCGGGCGGTGCGCTCGATACTCGCACGACAGTTGCCGGACGGTGGTTTTAACATCTATTCCCATGGACCCTCCGAGATCAGCGCGTCGGTGAAGGCCTACACCGCCTTGAAGCTAGCGGGACTGCCTTACGACGACACAGATCTGACCCGCCTGCGGGAGCGCATCCTGGCGATGGGCGGCCTGCAAGCGGCGAATAGCTACGTCAAGGTGAACCTCAGCATTTTCGGGCTGTACCCGCGCGAGCACACACCCTCGATTCCGCCCGAAGGCATGCTGCTCGGCCGACTGATCTACGAGATGTCCTCCTGGACCCGGGCGATCGTGATTCCGCTCTCCATCGTGCACGCCATGAACCCCCAGCGTCCGGTGCCGGCCGGGTTTACGGTGGATGAATTGCTAGCGCCCGGAGTTCCACTCAGTTTTCCGAACGATGAGGGATTCTGGAGCTGGCGCAACTTCTTCCTGCTGACCGACAAGTTTGTAAAGTTCTGGGAGCGGCACGGGTCCAGCGCACTGCGCCGGATGGCCATCCGCCGCGCCGAGAAGTGGATCCTTGAGCGCACCCGTTACTCCGACGGGCTCGCCGCCATTTATCCGCCCATGTTTTACGTGATCATGGCGCTCGATCTGCTGGGTTATCCCAAGGACCATCCGGATGTCGTCGAGGCCCGGCAGCAGTTCTTCAACTTGCTGGTCGACGACGAGCGCGGCTTCTACTTCCAGCCGTGTTTCTCGGTGGTTTGGGACACCGGCATCGCGGCTTACGCGCTGGGCGAATCCGGTCTGGTGCCCGATCATGCGATGGCGCGCGCGGTCGATTGGCTGCTGACCAAGGAAGTCCGCCGCCGCGGCGACTGGAGCGTGAAGCGCCCCAACGTCGAACCCTCCGGCTGGTATTTCGAGTTCGCCAACGAGTTTTATCCGGATATCGACGACACCGCTCAAGTGCTGCTGGCGCTGGCCAGGGCGCGCGGCACCGATGCCGTGAAGCAGGACGCCTGCATGCGGCGCGCAGTCGACTGGTTGCTCGCTATGCAATCGAAGGACGGGGGCTGGGCCGCCTTCGACGTCGACAATGATTGGCAATTCCTTAGCTCGGTGCCCTTCGCCGATCACAACGCGATGCTCGATCCCACCTGTCCCGACATCACCGGCCGTGTGCTCGAAGCGTTGTGCGCCTGCGGCCTCAAGCGGGACCATCCGGCTGTGCAGCGCGGCGTTGCTTGTCTCAAGCGGACCCAGGAACCGGACGGCAGTTGGGCCGGACGCTGGGGCGTTAACTACGTATACGGCACGTTCTTGGCGTTGCGCGGTCTCGAGGCGGCAGGCGAAAACAATCGCGAAGCTTATATCCTGCGTGCCGGCGAATGGTTGCGTTCCATCCAGAACGCCGACGGCGGCTGGGGCGAAAGCTGCGCCAGTTACGCCCAGAATACCTATGTTCCGGCAGCCAGTGCGCCTTCGCAAACGGCGTGGGCGATTCTCGGACTGCTCGCGAGCGGCGACATTATCAGCGGCAGCGTGCAGCAGGGCGTTGAATATTTGATGGAGACCCAGCGCCACGACGGCGGCTGGAACGAAACGTTGTCTACCGGCACCGGTTTCCCCGGAGTCTTCTATCTCCAGTATCACTACTACCGGCACTCGTTCCCGGTGCTGGCCCTGTCCAGCTATCTCAAGGCGAGAAGTGCAAACGGAGCAGACCGATCATGAGAGTTCCTCTGTCACAAGTTGCCGACATGGCGACCTATATCGCCAAGAATAAGCTGCGCCCGAAACCGGAGTGGCAGAAGTACGTCGCGCCTGCCGACGACCTCGCCAATCCGTTCAAGATCGTGCATACGCAGGTTCCCTCGGCCAAGAGCGAGCGCAAGCCGCATCCCATGATCAACAAGCGCTTCCCGCTGGTGATGATGCTGGAGCCGCTGCACGCCTGCAACCTCACCTGCACCGGATGCGGACGCATTCGCGAATATGAAGACAGCATCCGCGACCGCGTGTCGCTCGAAAATTGCCTGAAGGCCGTCGACGAGTGCGGTGCGCCCATGGTCTCGATCTGCGGCGGCGAGCCGCTGCTGCTTCCCGATATTGGCGTGATGTGCGCGGAAATCCTGAAGCGTGGACGCTATATACAGCTCTGCACCAACGGCATGTTCCTGCGCAAGCGCCTGAAAGATTTCAAGCCGCATCCCAACTTGGTGTTCAATGTTCACTTGGACGGCATGGAGAAAAATCACGACATCGCCGTCGAACGCGAGGGCGTTTTCAAGGAAGCCATTGATGGAGTTCGCGCCGCCAAGGAAGCCGGCTACAAGGTGTTCTCCAACACCACGGTCTTCAAAGAGACCGACATGCAGGAGATCTGGCAATTGTTTGAGTACCTCGAGCAGTTCGGCGTCGACGGGCACTCCATTTCGCCCGGCTATGGCTACTCGGCCGTGAACGATCGCGAAATGTTCCTGACGCGCGAAGATGTGTACGAGAAATTCAAAGACATCGACAAGATGGCCAAGCGCTTCCCGCTGGTTTCTTCGCCGGTTTACATGGACTTCCTCAAGGGCGAGCGCGAGTTGCCTTGCACTGCCTGGGGCATGCCGACTTATAACGTGAAAGGCTGGAAGGGTCCCTGCTACCTGATCACGGACGGGCACTACAATACGTTCGAAGAGCTGATGACCAAGACCCAGTGGGAAAATTACGGCACCGGCAACGATCCCCGTTGCGAGGACTGCATGGTGCATTGCGGGTATGAGCCATCTTCGGCCTACGGAGTGAACGCCAAAATGATGGACCCCTTCAAGTCGCTGAGCTGGCTGTTGAGTTAAGGCTGTGTGCCGCGCGGCTGTTGAGGGCGGCGTGAAAGAATGAAGCCCGTTCTCGTGACGGGCGCCACCGGGTTCATAGGCTGGCAGGTGGCGCGGCAGTTATTGCAGCGAGGGCAGCGAGTCCGGGCGTTGGTCCGTGATCCGGCGCGCAGTGCCAAGGCGCTAGCGGAGTTAGAAGGCGTCGAAACGGTTCGTGGTGACTTGCGGGACGAGGACAGCCTGCGAAGGTCTGTCGAGGGCTGCGAAACCGTATATCATGTAGCGGCGGATTATCGGTTATGGGCTCCGCGGCCGGAGCAGATGTACCGCTCGAATGTCGACGGAACGCGCAGTTTGCTGACCGCCGCGCAGAAGGCGGGAGTGGAACGGTGTGTGTATACCAGCACTGTCGGATGTATCGGAATGCAGAAGGGTGATCTGGGTTCCGAAGACACGCCGGTCAGCCTGGCGGAAATGCAGGGGCCTTACAAACGCTCCAAGTTTCTGGCGGAGCAGGTTGCTCTGCAGTTTGCGGGAGAGGGGTTTCCGGTCGTAATTGTGAATCCCACGGCTCCGGTCGGAGACCATGATTTCCGACCCACGCCGACGGGCAAGATTGTGGTGGATTTTTTACGGGGAGCGATGCCGGCATATCTTGATACCGGTTTGAACGTGGCCTACGTGGGTGACGTGGCTGCCGGGCACCTCGCGGCGTGCGAGCGCGGGCGCGTCGGCGAGCGCTACATCCTGGGGGGCGAGAACCTGACGCTCCAGCAGCTGTTTGGCAAGCTTGAAGAAGTAACCGGGGTACTCGCGCCAAAAGTGCGGATTCCCTACGCCGTCGCCTACGCGGCGGGTGTGGTCTCCACCGGTTGGGCTTCCTTGACGGGAAAGGAGCCGCGGGCTCCGTTCGACGGCGTGCGCATGGCGCGCAAGAAAATGTGGGTGCGGCACGACAAAGCCGCGCGCGAGTTAGGATATTCGGCTCGTCCGGCCGTTGACGCGTTGCGGTGCGCGGCGGATTGGTTTCGAGCCAATGGCTATTGTGAAGACCTGGCTACTGGTGGCCGCCGAACGGCGTGAGTTCGATGGGATTCGGAAACGGATGGGAAGCAGCGCACAATTCGTCTGGCGCGGCGCAAAGTTTGCTTGCGAAGCGAACTGGCAGGGAGATCGCTGGTGGATGGTCGCCAATGGCCCCGGCGAGGCACTTGTGATCGAGCCGCTGAAGGAAAAAAAAGACGTGGACGGCATCATCAGCACGGGACTATGCGGGGCGCTGGATCCGGCGCTGCGCATCGCCGACATCGTCGTATCGGGCGAGGCGTTCCTGCAAGCCCCTGCCGCCTGCGTCCGGGGAATGGTTCACTCTATCGATCGTGTGGCCGTCACCGCCGCCGAGAAGCGCACCTTGCGCCATCAGACTGGCGCAGTCGCCGTCGATATGGAATCTGCCGCGGTCCAACGAAAAGCTGCGGAATGGGATGTTCCCTACTTATGTATTCGCGCGGTTTCGGACCGGGCGGGAGATACCTTGCCCCTGGACTTCAATCATTATCGCGATGCCCGGGGGGATTTCTCGCGGACGCGGATTGCGCTGGCGGCTGTGGCGCGGCCCTTCACAGTAATGCCACAATTAATGGAGTTCGACCGGAACTGCCGCAGGGCCGCCGACGCTCTGGGAGATTTTCTTGCCGACTGCCGATTCTAGACTCGTGACCGCCGAACCGGCTCTCTCCACTATGCACGCCGCCGTGTACAAGGGAGCGAGCGTAGTCGCCGTGGAATCGATCCCGGTTCCTGAAGTCGGTCCCGGCGAAGTTCTGATTCGCGTCGAAACCTGCGGTATTTGTCCCACGGATTTGAAAAAGATCGCCTACGATCTGCTTCCCGGGCCGCGCATCTACGGGCACGAGACTGCCGGTGTGATCGAGGCAGTGGGCGCGGGCGTAAAGAAATACCAGCCTGGCGACCGCGTCATCGTCTTCCACCACATCCCTTGCGGAAAATGTTTTTACTGTGGCAAGAAGCTTTACGCGCAATGCCCGGTCTATAAGAAGGTCGGCGTCACCGCCGGGTATGAGCCCGCGGGCGGCGGCTTCTCGCAATATGTGCGCGTGATGGATTGGATTGTGGAACGCGGCATCGAGAAGATTCCGGCTGGAGTATCTTTTGACGCCGCCTCCTTCGTCGAGCCGGTCAATACCTGTTTGAAAGGGATGAAGCAACTCGACCCGCAGACCGGCGACGTGATGGCGATCCTGGGTCAGGGCCCGGTGGGACTGATCTTTACAATGATGGCGAAGACGGCGGCCAGCGGGGGGCTGCACATTGTCGCGACCGACACTTTCGAGACTCGCAGGGAGCTGGCGAAAAAATTTGGCGCTCACGAAACTTTCGATCCGCGAGACGCCGGCTTCGAGAGCGCGATCAAAAAAATGACCGAGGGCCGTGGCGCCGACGTGGTGATCATCGCCGCTTCCGCCAAAGGAATTGTCGAACAGGCCGTCGCCATTTCGCGTCCCGGAGCGCGCATTTTATTATTTGCGCAGACCTCGCACCAGGAACGAATCGAAGTATCGGGCGCCGACATCTGTATGGGAGAACGCGTGCTGTGCGGCTCTTATAGCGCGTCGGTGGATCTGCAGAAAGAATCGGCTGATTTGGTTTTTTCGGGTGCGCTGCCGGTGGAAGAATTGATTTCGCATCGATATTCATTAAACGATATTCATATTGGAATTGAGCGGGCGTTGCATCCCGACGCGGAATCGTTGAAGATCGTAGTACAGCCCCAGAGGTGAGAACAGAGTGACTCAGCAGATGACCGCGGCCGTCTTGTACGGCAAAGAGCAGCTGCAGATCGAAATCGTGGACGTGCCTAAGCTTGGGCCGGGCGACGTGCTGGTGCGCGTTCGCGCGGCGCTCACCTGCGGAACCGACGTCAAAGTGTTTCGCCGGGGATACCACGCACGGATGATTACGCCTCCGGCGCTGTTCGGGCACGAGCTGGCGGGCGACATCGTGGCTATGGGAGATCGGGTGCAAGGCTTCCGCATGGGCGACCGCGTCATGGCGGCGAATTCGGCGCCTTGCGGCGAATGCTATTACTGTAAGCGCCAGCAGGAAAATCTTTGTACCGACTTGTTGTTCAACAACGGTGCCTACGCGGAATACATCCGCATTCCGGAACGAATTGTCCGCAAGAACCTGCACCATATCGAAGACCACGTTGGGTATCAGGACGCAGCGCTCGCGGAGCCGCTCGCTTGCGTGCTGCGGGGCCTGGAAGAGAGCAACCTTCGTCCCGGTGACACGGTCGCGGTGATCGGGTTGGGACCAATCGGAATTATGTTCGTGCGCCTGGCCAAGGCCGTGTATGGCGCGCGCGTGATCGCCATCGGACGCCGCCAGCCGCAGCTCGATCGCGCGGCCCGCATGGGCGCCGATGAACTCATCGTCAACACCGACGGCGCGGATGTAGTGGGTGCGGTCAAAGCCATGACTGAAGGCCGCGGCGCCGATGTCGTGATCGAAGCCGTTGGGTTGCCGGAGCTGTGGCAGCTGGCCACCCGCCTGCTGCGGCGGGGCGGCGTGGTGAATTTCTTCGGCGGCTGTGCCACCGGCACGGAAGTCAATCTCGACACGCATCTGCTGCATTATTCCGAAATCACCTGCAAAGCCAGCTTCCATCACACGCCCGCGCTGATTCGCAAAGCGCTTGAGGTGATTGGCCGCGGTTATATCACGGCCAAAGACTTGGTCAATGGCGTGGAGCCGCTGGCCAACCTGCTGGAAGTGATGCAGCATCTGATGAGCCACAACGGCCACCTGAAGACGGCCATCATCCCCTGATTGCGCCGGAACGAATTGTGTTTCTCGGCCCTACCGCATTCCTCAACGATCCCGATCAAATGCAGCGGACGTGGCCCCGCGAACAGGCGCTGGCTTACACCCACTGGCTCGCCATGCATAACTACGAGAATTTCCAGGTAGTCAGTTTCCTGTTGCCTAAGCGCCTGCACCAGGATTTCTATAATGTCTATGCGTTCTGCCGCTGGTCGGACGATCT
>JBDTTL010000015.1:0-28413 GCA_039930665.1 Acidobacteriota bacterium | reverse complement strand
CGGCCACCAGCACCGATGGATTCGACGTGTTGGTGCAACTGGTGATGGCAGCGATCACCACGCTGCCGTCTTGAATGATGGCGCCCTCTCCGTTTATGTTGATCGCGGCAATCTTCGGCGGCGCGCCCAGTCCGTCCAGAAAATTCTTCTTGACGTCCGGCAGGTTGATACGATCCTGCGGCCGCTTCGGTCCAGCGAGCGACGGCACCACGGCCGCGAGATCCAGCGAAAGCGTGTCGCTATAAACCGGCTCCGGCGTACCCGCTGTGCGGAACAATCCTTGTTCCTTGGCGTAGGCTTCCACTAGATCGATCTGCTCCTGCGGGCGATTCGTCAGCCGCAGATATTCGAGCGCGGCTTCATCGATAGGAAACACGCCGATGGTCGCGCCGTATTCGGGCGCCATGTTGGAGATGGTGGCGCGATCCGCCAGGCTCAGCGCGTTCAGGCCGTCGCCGTAGAACTCGACGAACTTTCCCACCACGCCTTTTTTGCGCAATATCTGGGTGACGGTGAGCACCAGATCGGTGGCCGTTGCGCCTTCGGGCAACCTGCCGGTCATCTTGAAACCGACCACCTCCGGCAGCAGCATGGTGGCGGGCTGACCCAGCATGCACGCCTCCGCCTCAATGCCGCCGACGCCCCAACCCACCACGCCCAGGCCGTTAATCATCGTGGTGTGCGAATCGGTGCCGACCACCGTATCCGGATACGCAACGCCGTCCATGGACATAACGACCGACGCCAGGTATTCGAGATTCACCTGGTGCACAATGCCCGTATCCGGCGGCACTGCGCGGAAATTCTGAAACGCCGATTGGCCCCAGCGGAGAAACGAGTAGCGCTCCTGGTTGCGCTGGAATTCGAGCAACGCGTTAAATTGGAACGCGTCGTTGGTACCGTAGTGATCCACCTGCACGGAGTGGTCTATCACCAGATCCACGGGAACCAGCGGGTTGGCCTTCTTGGGGTCGGCCCCCATTTTCTTAAGCGCATCACGCATGGCCGCGAGATCCACTACGCAAGGGACACCCGTGAAATCCTGCAGGATCACGCGCGCCGGCCGGAAGTTGATCTCTCTCGCGGGGGCTGCGGTGTCCCACTGGGCGACGTATTCGATATCGGAGCGCTTAACCGTCGAACCGTCTTCAAATCGCAGTAAATTTTCCAGCAGAATCTTAATCGAGTACGGAATGCGCGAGAGATTGAAGCCGGCTTTTTCCAGGGCGGAGAGGCGGAAAATCTGGTGCGTGCGGCCGCCGCCGGCAAGCTGGCTCGCGGCACCAAAGGAGTTCAGACTGGGCATGGGATTGAATTTCAGTTTAGCGCGATACTATTAATGCGTGAGTGCGAAGAGATTGCCACAAGCGGCGAAATTCGAGCCGCTGGTAAAGCCTGAGGGAACATGATTCGTCGCAAATTTATCCAGAGTGCATCCACCGCCGCAGTTGGGGCCGCGATTGGTTCGGCGGTGCCGGGAATTTTTGGCGGTGCAAGCGAGGCCCAGCAGATTCCGAATTCGACCGGCACCGAGTTGCCGAAGCTCAAGGCGCCCCCACTCGCCTGCGATTGTCATCATCACATCTATGACCAGGCCCGCTTTCCGCAGCCGGGGCCGGGTGGCGGTCCGATTGTTCCGGACGCGCGCGTCGAAGAATATCAGATGCTCAAGCAGCGGATCGGAACCACTCGCGACATCATTGTGACGCCGCTTGCTTACGCCACCGACAATCGAGTCACATTGAATGCGATTGCGAGGCTCGCGCCCAACGCGCGCGGCGTGGCGGTGATCCGTCCGGACATCACCGATGCCCAACTGAAGGCCCTGGCGGACGGAGGAATTCGCGGCATCCGATTTTCGCTGGCCGATCCGCGCCACGCACCGACAACCATCGACATGATTCTACCCTTGTCGAAACGCATCAACGCTCTCGGCTGGCACATCCAGCTCAACATGACTCCCGAGCAGATTGTAGCGGCCGCGGATTTGTGGAACCGCGTGCCCAGCCCGATGGTGTTCGATCACATGGGGCATGTACCGGAGCCTGCGGGAGTGAACCATCCCGTGTTCACGCTCATCCGGAGGCTGGTGGACAAAGGCCGTACCTGGGTCAAGTTGTCGGTGACCTATGACAATACCAAGGACGGCCCGCCCGGCTACGCGGACGTGACCCGAGTGGCCCAGGCGCACGTGAGGGCCGCGCCCGAACGCATGGTGTGGGGCAGCAACTGGCCGCATCCCAATGAAGACACCCCCAAACCGGACGACGCGCTGCTGTTCGACCTGATGTCGCAGTGGGCGCCGGACGAGAAAACGCGCAATCGTATTTTGGTGCAGAATCCGGAAGCGCTCTATGGGTTCCCGAAATAAAAAAAGCCGATCACTTGCGCGACCGGCTTTTCCTCAACGATCCAGCAGTTGACTAACGCCCCTGGCGATTGTCACGGCCGTTGGAACGGTTACTATTCTGTTGGCTCTGATTACGGTTCGGCGCGTTGAAATTGCTGCGGCCTTGGTCAAAGCTTCGGTCATGGTTCTGTTGTGGAGCGCGCGCAAAACTTTGCCGGTGATCGCGATCGTTGAAGCGATTATCGAAGCGGCGGTCTACGAAGTGGTTGTTGAAGCGCGGCGCCACTTGATACGTGAAGACCGGCGCGCTCCAGAATCCGGGAACCCACATTTCGCGACCGTAGTCATTGGCCCAATAACCGTCAACCCAGGTATAGCCGAAGCCGGGGCTCGGCGGAATATTCGACGCGTAAGCAGGAGCCGATTGATAGAATCCGACGCCTTGGTCTCCGAAGCCCACACCGATTGAGAATCGGGTTTGGGCAAACATAGAGCCTCCAGCCAAAAGCATCATCGCGAGCAATTTCGTTTTCATTTTCTGTCCTGCCTTTCTGGTTCTTGATAGTGCATGACGAATGCCAAACGCTAAGTGCAATGGCCTCCGCGGAATCCACGCCAAAGCATGTTTTTCGCCTAGTGTGGGGATGGTGTGGGCGCACCGGAGTGGTGCTTTTGGGCCGTCCTGCCGCGCCTTTCAAATATTGCGGTTAAAATAAAGCGGAGACGGGGGGCGAACATGACGCGGCGGGATATCTCAAAATTAGCTGTCCTTGGAGCAATGGCGGGCTCGCGGGCGTCCGTGCAGAGGGCGTTCGCGCAGAAGACGGCTGCACGGATCGAGCCGGTCACGGACTATGTCGCCCGCTTCATCGTCAACACGCGCTTCGAGGACATTCCCAACGACGTTCTCGACCTGGCGCGCAAGTCGATTCTGGATGGACTGGGCTTGGCCCTGTGCGGCTCCGCGGCGGAGGCCGGGGAAATTGCTCGGCAGTATATAAAATCCTTGGGATTCGCTTCCAATGCGGCCGGGCTCGCCACCGTGATTGGTTCTCCGCTGAAAGCGCCTGTGCGCTTTGCGGCTTTCGCGAATGCGGTCGGCATCCATGCCGACGATTATGACGACACGCAACTGGCTGTGGCCGAAAATCGGACCTATGGTTTATTGACGCACCCCACTGCTCCGGTGCTGCCGGCCGCGCTCGCAGTCGCCGAAACACGATCCTTATCGGGCCGCGAACTGCTGCTGGCCTACAACGTCGGCGTCGAAGTGGAGTGTAAGATCGCGGAAGCGATTTCGCCTCGACATTATGAAGAAGGTTTTCATTCCACAGGCACCATCGGGGTGATGGGCGCCGCCACCGCCGTCGCCAAACTGTATCGCTTCGACCTGTCGCACGTGCTTACGACGCTGGGCATCGCCGCGAGCGAAGGCGCCGGTCTGCGCGAGAATTTCGGCACCATGACCAAGCCGTTTCACGCCGGCAAAGCTTCGGAAAACGGCGTGGTCGCGGCGGACTTCGCGGGACTCGGCTGGAGCGCGACCCACCAGGTTCTGGAAGCTCCGCGCGGATTTTTCCAGGCGGCGGGCGGCGGCTACGATCCCTCAGCCATCCTGTCGAAGCTGGGAAATCCGTGGACGTTTGTAAACCCTGGCGTTTCCATCAAGCCTTATCCATCGGGATCGCTGACGCATCCGGGCATGACGGAACTCGAGCGCCTGGTCAAAGAAAATGACATTAAGTCGGATCAGGTCGGACTACTCGAAGTTGGCACCAACAAAAATATGCCGACTGCGCTGATCCATCATCAGCCCACCGATCATCTGCAAGGGAAATTCAGCATGGAATTCTGCATGGCGGTGTTAGTGCTCTACCGCAAAGCGGGGTTGAGTGAGTTCACCGACGAGGTAGTGAACCGCCCGGCGGTTCAGCAAATGATTTCGCGGGTGAAGTTTGGCGTGGACCCGGTGGCGGAGGCGGCGGGCTACAACAAGATGACCACGATTCTGAAAATTCATCTCAAGGACGGGCGCGTCATCCAAGGCCGGGCCGATTTCGGCAAAGGCAGTCCCGCGATTCCGATGTCGATCGATGACGTGACCGCGAAATTCCTGGATTGTGCGGCGTTCGCGAAATGGCCTTTGTCGAAAGCCACGTCCGTAGTGGAAATGGCGCGCGCCATTGAGAAGGTTTCCGACATGCGCCAATTGACGGCGTTATTGGCGTGATCGTCCCAAGCGGACAGAATCTCAGTCGGATTCTCGCTGCTGGGCCAATTGGATCTGCACCTTGCGATATACCACCCTCGGCCGCTTATCTTGAGTGTGGATCCAGATCTTTAGCGCGGCATCGCGCTTTTGCCGATTCCGCCGCACGATCCATTCACCAATCAACTGGATCATGGCCAGTGCGGCCAGACCCACAACGACAAGCTTAAGCGATAACATCGGCATCGGGTTGCCCCAGGAAAGTATCACCTACATACAGGTGGAGGGCAAGACTAGAACGTCTAGTACAATTTCAGATTCGACCGCGGCCCAAGACGGTTTGAGCCGAGCCCCCATTGCTTGGAAAATCTTTTGAACCGACGACACGCAGCTTCAGCCCACATCCTCGAATTAATCGGTTCTGCACTGCCAGGTGATCGTGCGAATTGGCTGCAATATTTGGTAGGCGCGGCTGGACTCGAACCAGCGACCCTCAGCTTAGAAGGCTGATGCTCTATCCACCTGAGCTACGCGCCCGCACACTTCATGGTAGCAACGCGATTCAGCGGACTGCCATCACTGTTCTCGCTCGAAGCGCCACCGCCCCCGGGCTAGGACCGCGCCACCTACTGTTTTATCAGCAGGAAATTACCGCGCCCGATCATGCCCGGCTGGTCGTGGGTATTGAAATTCACTTCCAGCAAATTGAACGCCGGGCCGGGAATCAGCTCCAGGGTGCCTTTGGCGCCGCTGCTGGTGGTGGCGGCGAACTTTTGCGTCCGCGAATTTCCGAACGCCCCGGTGAAATTGAAACGTACCACTGGATTTTCAGAGCTTCCGGCAGGAAGTCTGAAGCGGGCTGCAAGAGATCCGCTGGCTTGGCCGTTTTCCTCCCGCACTACCAGGTCGGCCGATTCCGGCCGGAGGCCATGATAATGAGCTCCCACCCCAGGGTAGGTCCATTCGCCGACGTAGCGCGCGAGCGGAACCGGCGTTACCGAACGCGTCGTTGCAGCGGGCGCACGCGTCGGATTCGAAGCGGCCGGCGTTCCGGGTTCAGCGGCGTTAGGTTCGCGCCCAGCCGAAGGAAGTGCCGGGCCGGAGGATGTAACCGGAGCCGCAGCTCCCCTGGCGGCGTCCGATAAGGCGCGATAGTAACCAGCCCATTCAGTACCGGTTTTTTCCACGAGCCGGGCAGATTCCTGGAGGCCAGTGGCCAATTTCTGGTACTCCTCGGACGTCCTCGCGCGCGCTTGTTCGGCTGCGCGGCTGGCCATCGCCGCTGCTTCCTGGCTATTCTGGCTGTCCTTCACCGCCACTCCAATAGCGGCGATGGCGGCGCGCTCGCGCTCGAGCGACGCGCGCAACTGTTGAATCGCGCGATCCGGATCCTGGGCGATGGTATTTATACTCGACCGGAGAATGGCGTCTTGCACCTCCAGGTACTTTTCGAGATTGGGAAGCGCGTCCGAGGCCACATTGACGGGTTCGAGCGGTGAGACGCTCCGGCGGAGGTCGGCGGCGCGGCTATCTAGGTGATCCTTGCGGAGGACGAAATATTTGGCGGCCTCGGCAGCAACCTTGTCGGCGCGCGCGCCCAGAGTCGCACCGGCGGAGACAGCGTCACGCTCCAGATTCGGCTCGGTTGCCCGCCAGTGGCGGTATGCTTCCTGCTGCTTCTCCCCGCCGTCTTGCTGAGGCGCTTGGGCGAAAGCCGCCACCACCAGCGCCAAGGCGCCAACCACCGCTCTCATTGCTTCTTTCCCTGCGGGGCGGGGCGCGGGACTACGGGGGCCGCAGCCGCCGCGGGGTTGACCAGGGCGCATTCGATCTGAGCGCGCGCCTCGCGAGCCGCATAATAAGCGCTCCAGCGCTGGCCTTCGGTGCTGACGGTTTTCATCCGCTCGTCGATTGCCGCTTGCCGCGCCTGGCTGGTCTTCAGCAGCTCCCGCAGATCGTCGAGCAGCCTGCTGCCACCGCCGGCCCGCTCTTGCATCTGCTTTTCGAGCAAACTGTATTCCTCCCCGATGCTCTCCAGATCCTTCTGCGGATTCGCCATCGCCGGTAGCTGCCGCACACTGATTGCCAAGGAAGTTGCCTGCGCCTTGGTTAAGGCAACATCCAAGCGCGCTTGGTTTGCGTCCGCCGCCCAATCGAAGGCCCGACCTTCTTCTTGCGCCAGCAATCCCCGAATGGCCTCGACTTGGTTCTTTGACTGGATAGACGCCATGGTCCAGAAGCTGGTTAAAGCAACACTCAGGGCATCGGAAGCGCGGCCGACTTCGTCGATCGAGGCGCGCGCCGCTGGGTCGCAGGGTAGAAGGCGGACGATGCGCTGCTCCAGATTAGCGGCCAGCGTGTTCCACTCCGAGGTGCGTTGCGCGACCGTTTGCTGCAGGGCCGGCAGAGAATTCGGGGCAGGAGCCTGCGCGGAAAGGGTATTCCCCATGACAAAGGATGCCGCTATCGCACCTAACCGGAAACACCACCGGGGGTTTAATACCATTTCCCAAAAAGCTTACCACGGTACAATAAGGTTTCACAGCGTTTCTGTTACTTGCGCCCGCGGATTTACTTGACCGTGGGTTTATTGGGGCAGGCGGATTACTCGCGGAGGTATCATGGCATCACAGCCACGCCGTCATTCGGTTGCGGTCAGCGTCGGGAAGATAAAGGTTGGCGGGAATCATCCCATCGTGGTTCAATCGATGACCAACACGGATACCTCCGATGTGGCGTCGACGGTCAATCAGGTTATGGCACTGGCGCAGGCCGGCTCCGAGCTGGTGCGCGTAACCGTGAACACCGATGACGCCGCCCGAGCGGTGCCGAAAATCGTCGAGACCCTGGATAAGTTCGGCGTCCGCGTTCCCATCATTGGCGACTTCCATTACAACGGTCATTTACTGCTTAAGAAGTATCCCGACATGGCAGTGGCGCTGGCCAAATACCGCATCAACCCCGGAAACGTGAATATCGGCAAGAAGCACGACGATAATTTCCGCACCATGATTGAGGCCGCCATCGAATACGACCGGCCGGTGCGCATCGGCGTGAATTGGGGTTCACTCGATTCCGCGCTGCTCACGCGCATGATGGACGAGAACAATCTTTTGCCGGAGCCGCTGGATGCCCGTGCGGTTACACTACGCGCCATCGTTGTGAGCGCCATCGAATCCGCCAAGGCGGCCGAACAGTATGGTCTGGCGCGCGACCACATTATCTTGAGCGCGAAGGTGAGCGGCGTGCAGGATCTGATCCGCGTTTACCGTATGCTGGCAGCCGAGTGCGACTACGCATTGCATGTTGGATTGACGGAGGCCGGGCTGGGATCGAAGGGCATCGTGGCTTCCACCGCCGGCATTGGCGTGCTGTTGCAGGAAGGCATTGGCGATACCATCCGTGCGTCGCTGACGCCGCTACCCAACGGCGACCGCACCGACGAAGTGATCGTATGCCAGCAGATTCTGCAGGCGCTTGAATTACGCAGCTTCACACCGCAAGTAACCGCGTGCCCCGGCTGCGGGCGCACTACCAGCACGTTTTTTCAGGACATGGCGGATCAGATCCAGACCTACCTGCGCAAGCAAATGCCGGTGTGGGGCGCCAAGTATTCAGGAGTCGAGGAGATGAAAGTGGCGGTGATGGGCTGCGTGGTCAATGGCCCGGGTGAGTCCAAACATTCGAACATCGGCATCTCGCTGCCCGGTACATTCGAGGAGCCCGTGGCGCCGGTTTACGTGGACGGCAAATTCAAGTGCACGCTCCGCGGCGATCATATCGTCCAGGAGTTCCTGGTCATACTGAACAATTATGTGGACCGCACCTACGCAGCCAAGGCGCTCGAAGCAGTCGACGCCTAGGTGTTCACTTCACAGGGATTTGGGAGTACAGCCTCCTAATCACTGCGGGTTCCGGTGGGCGTGGCTTCATGAGCATGTTCTCGGTCTGCGCCCAGCGCAGAAGACAGGAAAAACCATCCGAGCCCAGATAGCGATCGGGGATGCTGAAAGCGGGGTCATCGAGGGCCTCGCCTAGTGTCACAAACTGATAGCCACGCGATTCGAGCATTGCGATTAACTGATCCAGACAGTCGGCATTCAGAGCGCTGGCGTGCACCAGCAGGACTTGGTTGATCTCGCGGCCGAACATCCGGAAAGAAGCCCTCTCAAAGTAACTCACCACCTTTTGCATGTACGGAACGTAGGCATCCGTCACCAGCTTCATGGTGGCAAGATCGCCGCGCTCTTTGGCGTCCGCATAGATCGCGGCAAACATCCACTCATTGCTGCCGATCGTGACCGGAGCCTCGGTATATCCGCGCTTTTCAAGGAACGAATCGATGGCCGTCTTGATGTCCTGGTTTCGCCCGGTATTCAGGAACGGATAGCGGAAATAGCGCAGCGTCCGGCCCCGGTAGCTCAACAACTTTTTGGTGACTGCTTCTCCGCGAACAACGTCGGCCTCATAGGCGTCAACGGTAGCTACATCGAGATCGACGTGAGAAAAGGTATGGTTGCCAAGTTCCTCGCCGGCGTCGAGCCACATGCTAAGCAGCGCTGGAAGGGCGCCCGAGCCGAGACTCTTGCAGATCCGGCCCTCATTCACAAAGCCGACCACCGGAACGGCGCGCAAAGTTAGTGTCGCAAGCAATTTTGCGGTATTGTTTTTCAGCGATTCAAGATCGCAGGTCTGCCCGGCGGGCACCGAAACCGCGGGCAGGTCGTCGAACGTGATCGCGATTTTCCGTGCTGAGCTTCCCGTCGGACCGGCGCCGACGGCGACCCCCGTCATTGCAAGAAAGAGGCCGACCCACGGCATGCTCGCCGGACTCACGATCGCGACACTCAGGCTCTTCATTTCCACGAAACTTTACCTGGCTTCCAGGACAGGAACTTCGTGGATCACCGGCGGCGGGCATAGCCGCGCGTCCAGCTTCACGCGGTTATTCTCATGCTCGATGGTTCTTCGTATGATCGCGTCCAGCGACGTGGTGGGAGCCCACCCTGTCAGTCCGCGGATATGGCAGATGCAAGGGACGCGGCGTCGCATGTCTTCAAAACTTCCTTCGGGATAAGCTTCCTTATAGGAGACGATCTCGATGCGGCTGGAGGAATCGGCGGCGCAGCGAACTCGCTCGGCCAGCGCGTGAATCGAGATCTCCTCGGAGCCGCCGATGTTAAATACCTTGCCGTTCGTGGCAGGATTATCCAGCAGGAGTAAGAGTGCGTCGATGCAATCGTCGACATACGTGAAGTTGCGGGTTTGCCCGCCATCGCCGAACACACGGATCGGGTCGCCGGCCAGCGCAGAGCGGACAAACGCCGGAAGCACCATGCCGTAGCGCGCGCTCTGCCGCGGTCCCACGATGTTGAAAAATCGGGTGACAATCACCGGAATTCCGTAGGAAGCGTGATACGCCAAGGCTAGGAATTCGTCGAGTTTCTTAGCTGTTGCATAAGACCAGCGCTCGATGCTGGCGGGTCCCAGGATGGAATCGGCATTTTCGCACAAGGATTCGGCATCGTTCTTGCCATACACTTCCGATGTGCTGGCGATCAGCACGCCCCGGCCGGCTTCGGCACAGGTGCTCAGAACGTTGTCGCAGCCGTCGATGTTGATCTTGAGAGACGAGAGCGGATCCTGCAAAATCCTGCGGACGCCCACGGCGGCCGCCAGATGAATCACCCGGTCGCTGGCTGCTACCAGCCGGCGGACCAGACTGCGGTTGAGCACGCTGCCCTGGACGAATTCGAAACGGGGATGCCCCTCTAGAGCCACTAAATTTTCGAGCGAGCCAGTGCTCAGATCGTCGAGTACCGTGACGCGGTGGCCTTCTAGCACCAGCCGTTCGGAAAGATGAGAGCCTATAAAGCCAGCGCCGCCTGTGATTAGGAATTTCGTATTCATTTTTTCCTCTTTAAGGTTGAATGCCCAAACTGATGTAAAAGCCTTGATACCAGCCGTTCTGCGCGAGCAAGGTATAGTTTTTCCGCTCGTAGGAGCCGTACAGGCGCAGCGAGCTGCCAAGTTTGACCGATAGCCGGGTAGTGACTGCCCAATTCGGCGAATACGCGGACGAACTAAGGATCTGTTGCGTGCCGCCTTCGCCCCGCAAATCCCAAGCCAGCCACTTTTTGACTTCACCGTGAGTATTCAGGAATCCGTCGAAGCGGCTGTAATGATCGGGCGTAAAGAATCCGGAAACTGCCAACGTGTTGCGAGCGAACGCTTCATGCGAGGTCAAGGCTCCGCCATCCAGGTGAAAGCCGCGGTGGTAAATCAGATTGCGAGTGAACACTGCGTCACCCTGATAACTGGTGTTTTGATCGCTCCACCAGCGCCGGTCGAGCTTCACGCTCGCTGAGGTTCTGGAATTGAACCAATAGCCGAGCTCCGCAAAGCCGCCCGTGGAGGCGATGCCTCGATCAATCGCGCGCGGCGTCACTTTAAGGAATTCTCGTGCCGAGCCGAGCGACACCGTCCAGCGGTCCCAAGGGGAGCCCGAGAGTACCGCGTTGTAAGTCGGCCGCAAGGTACCGTCGCCCGAGCGCGTAGAACCTCCGCCTGCAAGCGAGACGTGCATGCCGGGAGCCACCAACGCAGTTCCGCTGAGCGCGAATTCCCGCACCGAAGTGCGATCGCGCCCTGCGGTGAAGACCCCACCGGTGGGTGCCGACGAGTAAAACTTCGATGCAGTGAGGCCCAGACTGTGATCTCCCCGGATCGGGATCGCCACCGCAGTCTGATACATGGTGTCGTGGATCCCGTCGGAATCGTTATAAATCGAGACCGGAAGCTCGCTGTGAATTCGATTCGTTTCATTCAGGCGGCCCTCAAGATAGCTGGCCATGTCGTTACCCGACCGCGAGCCCGGCAGGTTCCGGACTTCTTCGGAAGCGGCGTGGTTCATGCCCAGAGCCTCGAGCGTGGCGACATGGGCTACGCGGGCCGTGGCGAGATCCGGCGCCAGGCTCATCGCCTGCTCCGCGTTGCGCCTCCCCTCCCACCGGCGATTCCCCTCCCAAAACAAAATTTCAGCGCGTCGTGCCAGGACCGGTGCATTGTGGGGATCGCGCTCTAAAATCTGATCGCACAGTTTTTCTGCCCTCCCGTAATTCCCTTGCGCCTGTAAAAGCTCGATGTACTTCAGAGCGGTGGAGATATCGGTTGGGTTCATGCGAAGATATTCTTCATACGAATGCGCCGCCGCATTCCGGTTACCCGACCACATTTGATTGCGGGCTCGGCCAAGCAGTGCGGGTTGGAGGCGGCCGCGATCTCCGGAGGCGGTCTTCGCGAGCGTGTCAAAACACACGGCGGCCTGGGCGGAGCGCTTCATCCCGCTGAGAACGTCGCAGCGAAACGCGAGCGCGTCGGTGTCATGGCTCAGCGGTGCAGCACCAAGAATTCCGAGCGATTGTTCAGTTTGACCTGTCCAGGCGAGCAGCTTAGCCAGCCTCAATAAGAGGGCCGGGTCGTCGTGTTTTTGGGCGAGCATTTCCTGAACAATCGCGATGGCTTGCTGGTAACGGCCGGCCATGGAATACGAACCGGCCAGCGCGTCCAAGGTATCCATATCCGTCGGGTCCGCCTGGCGATAGCGTTCCAATTCCGCAAGCCTTTCGGCATAATCGGCCGGGAGAACGTCCTGCGCCGACGCGAGCGTCGCCGACGCCAGCATCAGGCCGAGGATGTAAATTCGAACCGGGGTCGTCATTACTTTCTCCAATTCCGATTTCCACCCGCCAAATCGGCCAGGCAGCGCACCGAGGCGACAATATCGACACCCAGTCCTAACAGGCGTACCGGCGTCGCCGGCACGATCATGGCAGCGTACTTAAAGCGGCTTCCGTAGTCGGCCGTCATCAAAATCAGCAGCATGCAGAAGGCGGCTTCGACAGCGATAGTGATGAAAAATGCTTCGGTGTTAAACACAGCAAGGTACAGGAGGATCAAAGGATAAATCAGCTTTTCGAGCAGCGAGACCAGCTCCAGCCAGCCCACCGGACGTCCGTCCCGGCGCGTGACTTCCTCGCCCCAGGCGGAGCGGTACTGCTCCTTGACCTTTCGCTTTCCCTCGCCCTCGGCCTGCTCCGGAGTCTTCCCCCGCATCGTGAATAAACGTTTCAGATGCCGCAGGGGCGAAAGCGGCAGATCGATGAAATAGTAGGTCGACTGAAGGAAGGCCGAGGACCACAGGAACAACTGTTTGGGAAGGCGGGTGATCGGCGGTTCGGTCGACTCGCAATGGACTCCGATGACCTGTACGCTGCGGTAGCCCTTCCAATTGAAAAAATGTCCGATGTAGATGTCTTCGGACATTGACATGTTGTCGCCGACGCGCGGTTTCGCGTAGGTGAAACATTCCCGGAGCCTCTTGGTTTTGTAGGCCACGGCGCATCCCACCGGATTGAGCTGGCCGCCGAACAGCTTGAGCGTTCCGTCATACAGGGTTCGCTGCAACAGGATGTACATCGGGGCGCGATAGAGAATGGTGAGGCTCGTCAGGAAGCGCAGCCAGAATCCCTCTTTGGCGGGTGTCGGGAGGGCAAACTCCGCTTGCACCGCGCGAACATTCTGGTCCGCCTTCGCAATCTGATTGCGGCGGCGTTCTGTGAGGGGCATTACCTCGCCGCAGGCGGCGGAGACGCCCGCATTCTTGAAAAGCTCTTCGACCACCCGCGAAATATAGTTGGGGCTCACCAGGACGGTGTCGGCGTCGAGGATCACCATTGCGTCGGCATCAGTCTCCTCGCAAAATTCGCGCAGGGAAGGCGTCTTGCCGATCGATTTTTCACGTCTGACCAATTGGATCTCGCGCCCCGTGAGTTGACGGTAACGCTCGACAATCTGGCTGGTTCGGTCCGTCGACCCGTCGTCGAAGACCACGACTCTCCGGTAGGGAAAATCCTGCTGGGCAAGAGAGGAGAGCGCCAGAGCAATGGCCTTTTCCTCGTTCTTGGCAGGGAGAACCACGTCCACTGTCACATTTCTCCAATCGACGGTCGGGGTCGAAACGGTTCGATCCCAACCGCGGAGCTTGCCGACCATTGCCAGCATCAGGCTGGGCGATAAAAACCAGTAAGAAATTGAAGCCATAGTTCCGTTACTCTCAGTACCTGAGCGTAGCCGGAGAACCGCCGATGTTCCTATCCATCACCAGTACTGTTCTGAAAACGAAAGGTCTAAGGCCAATTGGATGTTTACCTTAGTTGTGGAAGTTGTCGTCTTACGGATTCCAGTTTTTCAAGAGCGCTAAAGTGGGACACGTTCGCCTGGCCAGCCCGGGCGCTGAGCCGTCACGCGTCACAAAAGCTGGACATCACATTGAGTTCGTACTCCGGCTTCCGTGAACCGATAAGCGCCTTATGTCGCAGTCGCGTCTACGGGCAAGCCGGGCGATCATGGAGTATTCCACGTGATGCGGTTGGGGGTTACGCTAACGCTTGGTCTGGGATTCGCCATCCGCATACTGGCCCAACCAACGCCTTCGCGGGATCTTACTCAATTCAGTCTGGAAGACCTTATGAGCGTCCAGGTCACTTCCGTTTCGAAGAAAGAACAGAAAATTTCCAAGACCGGTGCGGCGATTTTCGTCATCACCGCGGAAGATATCCGCCGTTCCGGCTCGACCAATATCCCCGACCTTCTGCGCATAGTCCCGGGCGTGAATGTGGCGCAGATTGACTCCAACCAGTGGGCCGTCAGCATTCGCGGCTTCAATTCCGCGATCTCAAACAAGGTCCTGGTCCTGATCGACGGCCGGAGTGTTTATTTCAACTCGTTTTCCGGCGCCTTTTGGGATGTGATCGATGTTCCTCCGGAAGATATCGAGCGCATCGAGGTCATTCGGGGACCGGGCGGTACCGTTTGGGGCGCCAACGCGATGAACGGCGTGATCAACATCATCACCAAACATTCCAAAGACACCGATGGAGTGCTGGTGACGACGGGCGGCGGCTCCAAGGAGACCGCAGAGGGGTTGGCTCAGTATGGAGGGGACATCGGCTCCAAGGGTACCTATCGGATTTTTGGCCGCTACGCGAATGTCAACAACTCCGCCTTCTCCAACGGTCAACGAGCAGCTGATGGTTGGCACGAGTGGCACGAAGGATTCCGCTCCGATTGGAACCTTTCTTCGCGGGACACCTTGATGGTTGAAGGAGATCTGCTAACCAGCGCGGCCGGAGGCACCACGACGGCCACATTCCTGGAATCTCCGCCCCGTCAAGCCGACGTCAACCGGCGCCTGACCAACATCGCCGGAGATGTGCTGGGGCGTTGGGACCATAGGCTAAGGAATGGCGCCGAGACCTCCCTGCAGGTCTATTACAATGCGCTCCGGCGCGATGGTCAAGCAGGAGTGAATCTCTCCAACGATACCGTGGATGTGGAGTTCAAGCACCACCTGGCCGCCGGAGCGCGGAACGATATCGTGTGGGGGCTCGACTACCGCGTCGCGGCCGACGATATCCGCCCGGCCGCAAGCTACGCCTTGCGGCTCAACCCTCCCGCTCGCACCGACCATCTCTTTAGCGCATTTGTGCAGGATGAGATCCAGCTCGGCCGTTCCGTTTTTCTGACTCTAGGTTCGAAGTTCGAGCACAACGGATATACCGGCTTCGAATATGAACCCAGCGCCCAACTGGTTTGGACTGCGACGGAACAGCACACCTTTTGGGCCTCCACCGCCCGCGCGATCCGGCAACCCGCCCGCACGGATTTTGGAGCCCAGTTTAACGTAGGGGTCCAGCCGCTGCCTGGCGGTGGCACCGGGTTGGTGACGCTGTTCGGCAACCTGGATTTCACGGCCGAGCACGTCCACGATTTTGAAGCCGGTTATCGCGCGCAAGTCAACCCGCGGCTGTCCTTGGATTTTACAGGATTCCTAACCTACTACCACGAATTGGAAACCACCGAGCCGGAGGCCCCGTTTTTTGCCGCGGATCAGGGGCTCCTGGTGATTCCGTTAAAATTCGGGAATCTGGCTCATGCCCGCAGCTACGGCGTGGAGTTCTTCGCGCACTGGAATGTAACCGGCCGCTGGAAAATCAGCCCGGGCTACTCCCTGCTGCAGATGGCGGTGAAGCGGGATCCGTCCAGTCAGGATCCCGATATCGAGCAAACGTCGGGAAACACGCCGCGGCACCAGTTTCAAATCCGCTCCCTATTCAACCTGCGCAGGAACCTGGAATGGGATAGCAGTTTAATTTACGTTTCAGGACTTAGTCATCTTGCAATCCCCAGCTATGTCCGGTTGGACACCCGGCTGGGTTGGTGGCTGGGTGAGTCTGTCGAGTTCAGTATCGTCGGCCAGAATCTCCTGACGCCGCGGCATCTGGAGTTTTTCGACACCAGCGGACTGGTGCTCCACACCGAGGTGGAGCGAAGCGTGTTCGGAAAGATAACGTGGCGCTTCTGAGCCCAAGCGACATGGCACCCCTGCTCAGCCTAATCTTGTTGTTAGGAGCTTCGGTGCAGCTCTGCGCCCAGGCCGGCAACCCCGAACCAGCGTTCGACGAGTATCAGGTCAAGGCCGCGTTTCTCTACAACTTTGCGAAGTTCGTGGAGTGGCCCGCACACACCTTCGCGCATCCTAACGATCCGATCGAAATCTGCATCGTCGGCCAGAATCCTTTCGGCTCCGCGCTGGAAAATATGGTGCAAGGCAAGAAGGTCGGAGACCGGTCGTTCACGGTGCAGCGGCTTCCGGATATGCAACAAGCCGGCAAGTGCCAGATTCTCTTTATAGGCGCTTCCGAGTGGAAGCGAACGGGTGCGCTGCTCGATGGCGTGACAAGACCAGGGGTCCTCACCGTGGGAGAAATCGACGACTTTACGGCCCTGGGAGGAATCATCGGCTTCCGGCTCGAAGGCCCGCGGGTACGCATTAGGATAGACCTCCAGACCGCCGAGCAAGCCAAATTCAGAATCAGCTCGAAGCTGCTCAGCCTCGCGGAAATCGTGAAGAGGTCACCATGAGAATGCCCGATTATTATCGGAACCTTCCGATCGCCAAAAAGCTCCAGTGGTCATACATGTTGGTCGGAATCGCCGCCATGTTGCTGGCGAGCACTTCCCTCTTCATCGAGGACCGCCTACAGGGCCGCGACGCCATGCGCCATGATCTGGGTGTGCTGGCGGACATCTTCAGCGCCAACAGTTCGGCAGCGCTAACCTTTAACGATTCGCAAGCGGCCGTGGAACTACTTGGGACCCTACAGGCGAGGGAGCACGTCACCGCTGCCATCCTCTATTCGGCCAACGGGAAAGAGTTTGCAAGCTACCACCGGGAGCCCGGACTGCAGGGGGCCGCCGCGCCGCCGCTGCGGGAGGATGGGGGCGTATTCGTTCGCCAGCGTTTCTTTATGTTCAAGAGCATTCGAAACGCGGGACAAAAGATCGGGACGGTAGTGCTCGAATCCGACTTGGGAGAACTCAACGACCGCTTGAAGCACTTCCTCTGGGTGGTTCTGCTGGTAATCAGCGGGCAGTCGCTCCTGGCTGTGATCCTCGCCGCCCGGTTGCAGCGCCCTATTCTGGAGCCGATCGCGCAACTCGCCGCAGTGGCACGACTGGTGTCCACCGATAAGAATTACGCCGCGCGCGCCGTCAAACAATCCAACGATGACCTGGGGCAGCTTACCGACACTTTCAACGAAATGCTGACGGAAATCCAGCACCGGGATGAAGAGCTGTTGCAGCATCGCGACCGGCTGGAACAAACCGTGGCGGCGCGCACCGAAGAACTGGTAAAGTCCAACGTCGAGCTGCTGGACGCAAAAGAGAAGGCCGAGGCCGCAAGCCGTGCCAAAAGCGATTTCCTCGCCAATATGAGCCATGAAATCCGCACACCCATGAACGGTGTGATGGGCATGACGGAGCTGGTGCTGGATACCGATCTCACGGCCGAGCAGCGGGATTATCTGAATACCGTAAAGGTCTCGGCCGACTCCATGCTGTCGGTGATCAATGACATTCTGGACTTCTCGAAGATCGAGGCCGGGCGGCTGGAGTTGGATCCCGTCGCGTTCAACGTCCGCGACCTGGTCGAAGAGACGGCCCGAGCGCTGGCGCTGCGGGCGCATGAAAAGGGTTTGGAGGTGATTTGCGATGTCCTGCCGGAAGTTCCGGAGTATGTGGTGGGGGACGTTACCAGAATCCGGCAGGTGATGGTGAATCTTGTCGGGAACGCCGTTAAGTTCACCCAGCAGGGCGAAGTGGAACTGGAGGTGACCTTGGAATCCCAAACCGCGGAGCACCTGTGCCTGCAATTCTCGGTTCGAGACACCGGAATCGGTATCCCCCAGGACAAGCAGAAAATGATCTTCGACGCGTTTTCGCAGGCCGACGGCTCGACCACCCGCAAATTTGGCGGCACCGGTCTGGGGCTCACATCTCCGCGCGCCTGGTGGAGGCTATGGGAGGGAAGTTGTGGGTGGAAAGCGCCCTTGCGAAGGGGAGCTGTTTTCATTTCACAGCGTCGTTGGGCGTTTCGAGCGAGACCCGGCAGCTTGCCAACCTGGCCGAAGCCATCCCGCTGGCCGGGATCCGCGTGGTGGTGGTCGACGACAACCTGACCAACCGGCGCATTCTGGCGGACATGCTATGGGGCTGGGGGATGCTGCCGGCGCCGGCGGCCAGCGGTCCGGAAGCTCTGGCCCAGTTGCGGCGCGGCCTCCAACGCGGCCAGCCCTACAGCCTGGTTGTGACCGACGTGCACATGCCGGAAATGGATGGCTTCGAGCTGGTGAAACGGATTAATCAAACTCCTGAATTGAGCAAGCCGGTCATACTGATGCTCACCTCCGGAGACCGAGGCGACGATATCGCGCGCTGCCGAAAGCTGGGGATTTCGTCGTACCTTACGAAGCCGGTTCGCCGCGCGGAGTTGCGTGCTGCGATTGTGGCGTCGCTCGCACGCGAGACTCCACCGGCAGACCTCTCGGCTAGGCCGATCCGCGAAGCTTCGGATGCAAGCGAGAAGGATCACGCCGTGAGTTGCCGCATTCTTCTCACCGAGGACAACGTTGTCAATCAGCGCGTCGCGCTGCGAATTTTAGAGAAAGCCGGACACATTGTGACGGTCGCGGAGAATGGAAAGACCGCCTTGAGAACACTGGAAGGGCAAACCTTCGACTTGATTCTTATGGATGTCCAGATGCCCGAGATGGGCGGCTTCGAAGCCACCGCGCTGATCCGGGAAAAAGAAAAGCGCACAGGCCAGCACATCCCTATCGTAGCGATGACTGCCCATGCCATGTCTGGCGACCGTGAGCGTTGCATCAACGCCGGCATGGACGACTACCTCGCCAAACCGGTATCCGCATCGGCGCTACTCGAACTGATTGCGCAATACGTCCGCAAACCGTCGCCGGTCGAGGTCCCCTAGTGACGGGAGCGAAAGAGACGACGCGGGCGAGATGCCGGGACTTGGCCTGGGTGCCCGGGATCATCGGAGCTGAAAACAGATCCACGCCATACGCGACGGTACCTGTGCGAATGACGGCTGGCGGGCATCCAAACGGGAGGCGTCTCCTTCCGATCAAGGGCCGCGCTTCAACCGCGGGGGCTACCCTGGTGTATCAAGTGTGTATCGAGCCGCGCTGACGGGATCCGGTACTCGCTCGAAAGAAGGCGGCTCCGATTCGACAGCAACGAAGAGCGGCGACACCAGGGAGAAGAATCCCGCCGGGCTACCATTGCGGTCGCACATCAGGAGCGTCAGAATGGGACATTCTTGTTCGCCGGCGCTGGTACGTAAAATCAGGGACTCCGGGCGGTGCGCGCCGCCAATCAGTTGGCTGGAGAACATGGCACGAGCGGCGGATTCCGATTGCGGAGTGATCACCTGGTAAACGGATTTATGCAGCGCCTCATCGGCGGTGACGCCAAATAGCCGCTCGGCCGCCGCATTAAAGAAGGTCAGGTTTCCACGCAGATCGTGGGAGAATGCGGCATTATTAACGTGGTTCAGGATCTCGAGCAAGGCGGTCCTGGTATCCTGCACGGCGTGCTCGAAACGCCCATTCTCGCACGCGATGCGATCGAGCGCAGCAGCATTCCACCAGATGAAGAGCGCCAGCAGGAGCATGGTCGCGACCACGTGCAGCACCAGGCCTATAGGTGGTCCGAACCAGCCCGAATCCTGCCCTTTAATCCGCAAGAACCCCAGCCCGATGGGAATCAGCAGGGAAGCGGGTAAGAGCCGCCGCGCCATCGCCCCCCCCACAGTATTACTGGTCATGACCGTCATCACGGTATGGCGGGCATTCGAGCTGACAACCCCCATCGACAGCAGGAGCAGAATTAGCGCCATCATCGCCGGCAGGGTCAAAAAGTCCGGCAGCTGCTGTGGAGCCAGCCACCCGTAACCGGTGGCGACCAAGGCGGCCGTCGAAATGGTCGTAACCCCGAGCGCGACGAACTGGCAGAGGGAGGTCCGCCCGGCGCTGAGCAGGACTAGGGCGCAACCCAGCAAGTAAAAGCATAGGGCGGCCGCAGCAGGCATTGGGGCCGGCAGTGTCTCGGTGGGGCCACGGACGATGAACTTGTCTATGCCCAAATTCAGATTGAGCCAGATATTTGCGAGCGAAAGCAGTCCCAGAAGCCCCACCGAGATCCGGAAGAGCTTACACACGGTATGGACCCAGCGGGTTACACCGTCGTAGCGCGCCAAGCGCAGCGAGAAGCCTACCAGAACGAAGCCCAGCGCGGAGTTGGGATCCACCTGAGAAATAAACCAGACGTGCCGGACCACATAGGCCGGCAGCACCGACCAGCCGCACAGAGCCACCAGACCGGCGACGATTCCCACCAGTCCGATGCTTTGTGAAACGTCGAGCGCCGGGGACAGGGTCCCGCGCTTGGTGCCATGCCGAAGAATCTTCACCACCACAGTTCCGCCTTCACCGGACCGACTTGTCCTTCTGTACTCTTCGGTCCGGCGGAACGATTCTTTAAAGTCAACGGGAGGGGTTCCGCCCGTTTGGTGCACAGCGGAACCGATGCGTTCAAGTGCCGCCGGAGAGCCAATGCTACACTGGTCAAAGTCAAACGAGCGAACGTGGCGGAACTGGCAGACGCACTGGATTTAGGTTCCAGCGGTTAACAGCCATGTGGGTTCGACCCCCACCGTTCGCACCACAAAAACAGGAAACTGGCAAAGCAACAACCACCTGAAACGTGTGCGGCGAATTAAACTGCTGCGAAGGCCGCGCATGGCGGCTTCCGTGCGGGTCGAGGCATCGAGCGGGCCGAGGGTTGAATTGACGTGGAATTGGCGGTGTGCTCGGAGATACTCAGGCGTTCGGCGATCTGCCTGTTGCAGGGTGTGCTCGGCGGTAATCACGACTTCGGGCGACCAATGAACGCGGCTCGAATTGAAGCGCGGCCGGGCATGCACCGCGACTACTGACGCGGAGGACGTCTCCACCAGCGTGGCGAGATCATTCGAGAGCGCGATTAAAGAACTTGCCATTTATAAATCTCCTCGCTTTCAGGATGCGCGATCTTATAGGGTCGGGCACATCCGTAGAACGGGTAGCCAGGCCCTGCTCGATCGGTCAGGCCCGACCCGGTGGGGGGGCCAAGAATATAACTGGACATTGTTGTCCACTTATCCTATTATGGGCTTAGATCCATGTTCTCGACGACTGCCGAGTACGCGCTCCGTTCTATGGTCCTGCTGGCAATGCGCCGGGGAGCGCCGTTTACTGCGCAGCAAATCGCCACCGAGACGAAGGTGCCGATCGATTATTTGTTCAAGGTGTTGCAGTCCCTGAACCGCGCGGGGCTGGTGCAAGCGCAGCGCGGGAAAAACGGCGGATTCAGCTTGGTCAACGATCCGGCGGACATATCGATCTACGATGTGGTGCAGGTGGTGGACCCGATCAAACGAATTGCGAAGTGCCCGCTGGGATTAAAAGCTCACGGGGTCCGGCTGTGTTCCCTGCACCGTAAGCTGGATGACGCGCTGCGGCACATCGAGGAGGCGTTTTCGTCCACCAAATTGGCGGACCTGATCGACGACTCGTCTCCCATCCGGCCCCTGTGCGGCGACGTTATCCCCGCAACCAAAATCAAGCTTCTCTCCACGACGAGAGTTTTGCATGCGAAATCGATCTAAAATTTTCCTGGGTATTTCGCTGGCCGCCGCCACCGCGGCTTTCGCCGATCTGGCCGGCTCGTACGTGGTGCCGCTGGACGATGAGGCGATCCAGTACGCGAAGCGCGCGGCCGACGATCCGGTGGAACGCTTGAATCGGAAGATAGCGCGCGGCGAGATTAAGCTTGAGTTCGACCAAACTCACGGTTATCTCCGCAGCGCGCTCCGGGCCTTGGGAATCCCCGTGGAATCCCAAGTGCTGGTTTTTTCAAAGACCAGTTTTCAGCCGGCGCTCATCTCGCCGCAACTGCCGCGTGCGCTGTATTTCAACGACTCGACCGCCGTCGGCTCGGTTCATTCGAGCGACTTGCTGGAATTCGCTTCGGTCGACCCCAAGCTGGGGGTGGTCTTTTACACGTTGAACCAAGAGAAAGTCGATAAGCCGCATTTCGATCGGCGGGACGCCGCTTGCCTGCAATGCCACGACGCGGGAGGCCCGACATTGGGCGTGCCCGGGTTGATAGTGCGCTCGGTTTATCCCGATCCATCCGGCATGCCGGTATTCCAGGCCGGCGACTTTTACACCGACGATCGGAGTCCGCTAAAGGACCGGTGGGGCGGATGGTACGTCACTGGCACGCATGGAGAGATGACGCACATGGGCAACGCCGTGGTTCGCGATCATGACCATCCCGAAAATTTAGAAGGCGCAGCGGGCTTAAATGTCACAAATTTGAGCGGCAAGTTCGAAACGCGAGATTACCTGACGCCGCACAGCGACATAGTGGCGCTGATGACGCTGGAGCATCAGTCCCGCATGACCAATCTGATTACTCGCGTGGGCTATGAAACGGCGATCGCGCTGCGGAGCCAGGCTGCCTTCAACCAGGCGTATCATCAGCCGGCTGACGAATTGAGCGATGTCACGCGCCACCGGATCGACTCCGCAGTGGAACAGATGGTGCAGTACATGTTCTTCCTGGATGAAGCCAAGCTGGATGCGCCGATTCAGGGCACGTCGGGATTTGCCGAAGCTTTCCAAAAAGCCGGCCTGCACGATCGGAAGGGACGCTCGTTGCGCGATTTCGATCTGCGCGAGCGTATGTTCCGTTACCCGCTCAGCTACATGATCTATACAGAAGCGTTCGACAGAATGCCGGCTGGCGCTCGCGAGCGCATCTATCGCCGGTTGTTCGATGTGTTGACTGAAAAAGAGAAATCGCCACGGTACGGCAAGCTGTCGTCAGCAGATCGGCGGGCCATACTCGAGATCCTCAGCGATACCAAGAAAGGCCTGCCGGACTACTGGAAGGCTCCGCTAGCCGCGCAGCGCTAGTAGCCCATATTTCGCGCTCGGACGCGAGACAAAGCATTGGTGGCGGGGGAATGTCAAAGTAATTTAGATTACCGGGCGGCCAGGAGCGCACGCAGGTGACGGGCGCGTTCGGGCGAGCGCAGTTGACGCAGGGCCTTGGCTTCGATCTGGCGGATACGTTCGCGAGTGACATCGAACTCCTGGCCGATCTCTTCAAGCGTGTGCTCACGCTCGCAGCCGATGCCGAAGCGCAGGCGGATCACCTTCTCCTCTTTAGGGGAAAGCGTCTTCAGGATGTTCGCGGTTTCATCGCGGACGTTGGTATCGATCACGGCATCGACCGGCGAGCCTACCCAGCGGTCTTCAATCAGATCGCCCAGTGCCGATTCGCCATCGCGGCCGACTGGAGTTTCGAGCGACACGGGATCGCGCGAGATGGTTTTCAGCTTCTGGACCTTTTCCACCGGAATGTCCATGCGCCGGCTGATTTCATCGTTGGTCGGGGCGCGGCCTAGTTCCTTTTCGAGTTCACGCGTCGCCCGCAGAAACTTGTTCATCGACTCGTTCATGTGCACCGGGATACGAATGGTGCGCGACTGATCGGCGATCGCACGCGTGATGGCTTGGCGAATCCACCAAGTGGCGTAGGTCGAAAACTTGTAGCCGCGGCGGTATTCGAATTTATCGGCGGCGCGCATCAGGCCGATGTTGCCTTCCTGGATCAAGTCCAGCAGGTGGAGGCCGCGATTCACGTATTTCTTGGCCACGGAAACCACCAGCCGCAAGTTGGCTTCGACCAGATCTTTCTTGGCACGCTCCGCTTCGATCTCGCCGTGGCGGATCACTGCCATGGTATGCCGCAGGTCACTGAGGCCAGCGCCAGCAGCTTGTTCCCGTTTGCGGATTTCGCGCTTGAGTTCCTTAGACTTGGCCAACGCGGTTTGGCTGGTGCGGCCCTCGATTTTGCGCAGGTCGTGGTCGAGGTGGGACAGTTCGTCGACCACGCGCTCGATTTCCTTCGCAAACATCTTCCACTGGGAACTGTAGAAGGGCACGGCGCGGATGGCTTGCGATATTTCCACCCAGCAGCGGTTCACTTTGCCTGCGGCTCGGCGGCGCAGCTTCTTGTTGCTGGCCGGCACTGCTTCCATCTTGTCAGTGAGCTGGCCCAGTTTTTTGTGCAGGGAAACGATGTCAGCCAACTGCTGCTTAACTTCGTTGCGGCGCTTGGCGTAGGCCGCGCTCTCGACCTCAAGATCGCCCAGATCGACAAACGCGTCGAGGTCTTCGACTTCCTTGCGGATCTGTTCGCAGATTTCCACCGCATGAATTTGCACTAGGGCAGAGCGGCTAATCGCTTTCTGCATGCGCAACTTGCCGCGTTCCATGCGGCGGGCCAAATTTACTTCGCCCTCCCGCGTCAACAGCGGAACGGCACCCATTTCGCGCAGATACACCCGTACCGGGTCATCGGTATAGATCGACTCTTCTACCGGATGAGCAGTCGCAAACTCTTCGCTATCGTGAACTTCCTCCGGATGGAAGAAGCCCCCATCTTCGTCGAAGGGGAGCCCTAGCGGTTCCTGGCTGGGGCCTTCAAATTGATCCTCAAACTGGTCCAACGCATCCACCTCCCCCGACCTCGAAAGTCGTTCTGTCGGGGCATAAGTCGTCATGACTCATAAGCCTTTTTCTTTCAAACAGATGAGTCCGCACACTCCATCCGTAGGCCAGACGCATGCCGCGTCCTAGTATATCAGCGTTCTGGCCTCCTGTTAAGTCCCTATTACAAAAGATGTTTTGAGACGCACTTGGTTTCACCCTAAGTCAACTCACTCTCGACGCTGCAGCAGATCTTTCAACTCGCTCACGAAGGCTTCCACGTCCTGAAAGTCCCGGTAGACCGACGCAAAGCGCACATATGCAATCTTATCGAGGGTTTTCAGGCGGTCCATGACCAGTTCCCCTACGGCGGTCGTCGAAACCTCGCGATCCTGGCTATCTGCAAGCATCGAATCGACTTCATCTACCACTTCGGCCAATTTTGCCATCGCCACCGGACGTTTTTGACAGGCTCTGATCAACCCCTCCAGAACCTTCTTCCGGTCGAATTTCTCACGCCTCCCATCACGTTTGACGACCATATAGGGCACTTCGTCACTACGTTCGTAGGTGGTAAAGCGGCGCTCGCACTTGAGGCACTCGCGGCGGCGGCGGATGACGTCGCCCTCTTTACTTTCACGGGAATCGATCACACGGTCCTGGCGGTGGGCGCAAAAGGGGCAGGTCATGAGTGCGTCTAAGAGGCCGGTGTACCAGATTACGCCAAGAAGGGGACCAAAGGGAAGTAGAATGTAGATCGAACTTCTCAAACGCAACCTACGTTCTAATGGATAGGCGACACGATGGAAGCGACGGCGGCAGTTCGACAAATGATGGTAGGGATGGCTCCGGCTCCCTCCAGCACGCAGGATGCGCGGAAGATCTCCTTGGACGCCGATAACCTGATTGTTGAGCGGTGCCTGGCCGGCGAGGAAGCCGCGTGGGAGGACCTGGTCCGCATTCATACGCGGCGGGTTTACGCTATCTGTTATCGCTTTACGGGATCGGATCAGAGGGCGCAGGATCTGACGCAGGAAGTTTTTCTGCGGGTGTTCCGATCGCTCAAAAATTTCCGCGCGGGGGAAGGTTCCTTTACGGTCTGGCTGGGGCGTTTGGCGCGCAACCTGCTCATCGACGACTACCGGAAGGCGAAACTGGATCGGGCCACGGATTCAATTGAAGAACGGCTGCCGCTGATCGAGAACACTTCGGCTGGTTCGGCGCGCACCGATGGGATGCTGGCTGGCCGCGAAGCCAGCGAGCTGTTGCAATCCGCGCTCCAAAGGCTATCGCCGGAGTTGCGGGAAACGGTGATTTTGCGAGATTTGGAAGAACTGGAGTATCGGGAGATCGCGGAAGTGCTGCAGATTCCCGAAGGGACTGTGAAATCGAGATTGAACCGCGGGCGGGCGGATCTGGCTCGCATCCTGCGGCGGCACAAGGCGGCAGTATGAGCAGGATGACTTGCATCGAATTCGAAATTCTGCTGGCCGATTACCTGGATGGGACTTTGGCCGCCGGGGGGAGGGCGACGGTGGAGGCGCATCGCAATGAGTGCGCGGCCTGCGCGGAACTGGCTCTGGACGCAGCGGGAGCGGTAGCGTTCATCGAGCGGGCAGCAACGGTGGACCCGCCACCCGCCCTGGTGAACCGGATTCTGTTTGAAGTGACCAGCGGCGCCAGCCGCAGCGTCATCAAGCCTTCCTGGATGGAGCGGCTGCTGGGCCGGCGCGCTGGATTCATTCTGCAGCCGAGGTTCGCGATGGGGATGGCGATGGCGGTGATTTCGCTGGCAATGGTGGGGCGATTCTGGGGCGCGGCCGAAAGCGGCGTCGAGCGGTCGTGGGATCGGGCGGTGAAGGGTTACGAAAACCTGCAGTTGGTTTACGAAGTGCAAACTCAGTTAGAAGAGTGGGCCCAGCAACGCGGACCGGCCAACGACATCGAAGACGGAGCGCAAAGTGGTTCGCAGAGTGGAGCGAATCCGGCGAGGTCCAAGTGACTGGCGGGGGGAGCGGAGAAGAAATGAGCTCGGACGCAAGGATCGTCGGTTACTGTCGAATGTGCGGCAAGGCGCTGGAGGAAAGCGACGCCGACGCCACGGAAGGCACACTCTATTGCGTCGAGCATGCTCCGCAGGTTTCGGCTGGGGTTCCGGCGCCTCTCGCGGCGGGTTCACCGTATACGGCCAGCCTGCCTCCACCGATGCCGAGAGCCAATTCGGAAGTATCGCCGCCACTGGCATTCGTTCTGGGATTCATTCCAGGAGTGGGAGCGGTCTACAACGGCCAGTATGCCAAGGGACTGCTGCATGTCGTCATCTTCGGTTCGATCATCAGCATTCTGAGCAGCGGCGCGGCGCGAGGGTTTGTGCCGCTGTTCGCACTGATGATTCCCACCTTCGTTTTCTACATGGCGTTTGAGGCGTATCACACCGCCAAGAAGCGGAGGGATGGAGAACAAGTGGACGAATTTTCGGGCCTGGTTCGAGCGCGCGGCGTGCGATCGCGATTTCCCATGGCGCCGGTGCTGCTAATCGCGTTCGGAGTTTTGTTCCTGTTGGACAACCTGGACCTTCTGAGCATCGGCCGATTGCTGCGCTACTGGCCTGCCCTGCTGATCGTGCTGGGGGTGTATCTGCTTTACGAGCGGATCGCGGAGTCTAAATATGAACCCAAGTAATATGAGTCCGGACAATATCAGCCCAGGCAATCACCCTTCTCTGTTGCGATCGCTGCGAGGTCCCGTTGTGCTCGTGACCTTAGGCACGCTGTTCATGATCGATCATGCCGGAGGCGTCAGCATCGGCAGAACCTGGCCGGTCCTATTGATCGTGATGGGCGTCATGTGGCTCGGCGAATATTTGGGAAGCAAGAACGTCTGAAAAAGCCATGCGCAGAACTTCGTTTGTCGCTCCGCTGCTACTGATCGCCATAGGCGGACTGTTTCTGGCCCGGAATATTTATCCGGAGATGCCGCTGCTGGAATATGTTTCGATGTACTGGCCGGTGGTTCTAATCGCCTGGGGAGTGCTGCGCATCGTTGAAATCGTGGCTTGGGCCGCGACCTCGAAGCCACTGCCGGCGCGCGGGATCTCGGGCGGCGAGTGGGTTCTGATCGTGTTCCTATGCCTGTTTGGCGCGAGCTTGCACGCAGTGCGCGGATTTGCCAACTGGTGGCCGGATCATGTGGCCCAATGGAATGGGCTCGACTTCTTCGGGGGCGAACGTTTTGAGTACCCGGTAAGCGCCAACAAGGCCTGTTCGCGGACGCCGCATATCGTGCTCGAAAATTTTCGCGGCGATGCAAAAATTATCGGCATCGATCCGGCTCTCGGGGCGGACGAGGTTAAGGTGGCGGGTCATAAAACCATTCGCAGCCGTGACCGGGCGCAGGCCGACAAGAGCAACGACATCGCACCGCTCGACATCAGCGGGGACGCCAACAACGTCGTCATCCGCTTGCGGCCGGAGTCGCACACCATCGAGCGGATCACTGCCACGCTCGAGATCACCGTTCCGAAAGGATCGAGCGTTGAGGTCCACGGCCGCAGGGGCGACCTGGATATAAGCGACATCACGGGCTCAGTCGCCGTCACTTCGGATAATGCCGGAGTGCGTCTCAGGAATATCGGCGGCAGTGCGAGCGTGGATCTGAGCCGCAGCGATGTGGTTCACATGTCGGGCGTCAAGGGCACGGTCGAGATCAAAGGACGCGGCTCCGATATTGAACTCGAAGATATTGACGGGGCCGTAAACGTGGACGGCGCCTACAACGGAACGATTCACCTGCGAAAGCTTGCCAAGCCGCTGCGCTTTAGCGGCCCG
>JBDTTL010000014.1:0-28961 GCA_039930665.1 Acidobacteriota bacterium | reverse complement strand
GGAGCTGGTCGATGAGCGTGGTATTTTTTCCTTCCTCTAGAACTCGGCGGAACATGGGGCCAATGAAGTCCCAGATCTCAGCGAAGCACTCCGGCGTCCCTTGCCCTAGTGCTGCCGGGTGTTTCTTTGATCCTAGAATCGGACGGTAGGCATCGTTGTAGAACTGGGTAAATTCTGGCCCCCAGGCGATGTACATGGGGTAGCCGGAGTCGAGAAGAATGCCGAGAGCTGTTCGCAGGCTTTGGGGCCAGCAAGAAACGGGTCCAACAGGAGTACTTGACCAATCAAACGCGCGCATGAGTGCGCCCATTTCGCCCCCCTCCGCGAGAAAGGGGTCGGTCACCTCTGGGGTTTGTCTTACCGTATTTTCGACGGGCGGCCGTTTCATCGAAGAGTTCCGCCTCAGCTTTGAGATGTGGCCGGCCGCGCATCGAGGACGTCTTTGATGAGGACGCCAAGCATCATGAACTCGTCGAGCTTCGAGGGTTTTCTAAAATAGTGCAGCGCCGCGTTCTTCTCGGCTGTATTCTTCAAAGCCGGGGATTCGGACGAGGTCATGATGATGACCGGTGTTTTTGCGCCGTGCTCACTTGCTCTCAGGTGTCGTAAGATCGCCTCTCCATCACGCTTTGGTAGGTGCATGTCGAGGAGCAAAAGTGCGGGACAGCGATGCGGCTGATTCGAGTCCAGACAATCAATGTGGCGAAGCGCTTGGTCACCGTCGGAGATCACTTCGAGTTCGCATATGATGTTATGGCTGTTCAGAGCTTCGCGTACGAGGAAAATGTCAGCGGGATTATCTTCAGCTAACACGATCCGTCTCTCCGAATGCGTTTCCGACATACCTTGCTGAGCTCCCCTTACTGCTCTTGAGTTTTGGGCTTCCCTCGTCAGCGTCTCCGGCCGGCCACTCTACGCATAGTAACGGCCGATGGCGCATCCTTCCGCTATTTTACGCCCTTTCCAAATCTCGGTAGTGGGTCAACTGACCCACTACCCAAATCTCGGTGAGCCGACGAGCTTTGCTGGTGCGGAGCATGCCCCCAAGGTTCGTGCATCATTCCTTCAAGATGAACATCGACTCATCAGCACCGCCGGCTTCTTTTGTAGAGAGACGTTTAAGCCGACAAGAGTCCAGACACCGTCTGGACTTTCAGGGCTAGCTGTTTTGGGTCGTGCCCAAACGAGTGTGCCAATAGTGTGCCAACTCATCCGCCCTCGCGCGAATACAGCCGATCACCCAAGGAATTCTATCCTTACAAATGATTGAATATATAGAACTGTTGGAATCCTTGGAACCAACAATACGGAATGCTGATCTTTCCAGAAGAGACTCTTAATCAGTAGGTTGTAGGTTCGATTCCTACCGCGCTCACCAAATCCTTCAAGCACATAGCGCAATTTCGGCGGAGCTAAAAGCCGGGTTCGCGGGAAAATCGCATAAAGCCCGGGCCGTTCCTGGATGAAATCGCCTCGCCGGGTTTCATCTTGAAACCTGCCTGCGAACGCCGTATTCGCACGCGTTGTGATTTGGAAGCGATCTAGTTCACTGGGTTATACTACACCGTCATGGAGTCGCGTTGATGGCATCCTCGCCCAGCATTCCCACCAGCGTGCAAAGGCGGGACCAGCGCAACGCGGTTCTCGCGGGGTTCCTTGGCTGGACCTTCGATGCCTTCGACTTCTTCATACTGACGTTTCTGATCACCGATATCGCGACTGCTTTCGGCAAAACGCGTCCCGAGGTTGCGCTTACTCTCACGCTCACGCTCGCGATGCGGCCGGTGGGTGCGCTTGTCTTTGGCGTGATGGCGGATCGCTTCGGAAGACGCCTTCCGATGATGATCAACATTGTCTTTTACGCCGTGGCGTCGGCGCTCTCCGGCCTTGCTCCCACTTTTCAAGTCTTCCTGATTTTTCGAATGATGTTTGGGATCGGAATGGGAGGGCAGTGGGGCGTGAGCGCTTCGCTGGCGCTCGAGTCGATTTCGCCCAAATGGCGGGGGGTAATTTCCGGAATGCTTCACCAGGGCTACTCGCTGGGCAATCTGCTGGCGGCCCTGGCCTTCCTTACGGTCTACCCCGCGATACACAGCGAGCATCCCGATTATGCATGGCGCGTCATGTTCTTCATCGGCGGATTGCCGGCGTTGCTTTCCATTTTTGTGCTGAAGCGAGTGAAGGAGTCCGAGGCTTGGCAGGAGCACCGTACCGACTGGCGCAGCTACGTGAAGTCGCTGCCTGCCATCTGGCGGCGCTTTCTCTACCTGGTGCTGATGCTGACCGCGATGGGCTTCATTTCTCACGGCACGCAGGATTTGTATCCCACGTTCCTGATGCAGCAGCGGAAATTTTCGCAGCACGACGCGGCTTTGACAACCATGGTGTCCATGGTGGGCGCGACTCTCGGTGGATTAGTCATCGGCTATTTCTCCGACCTTTTCGGACGCCGCCGCGCCATGATCGGCGCTTTGCTGTCCGCTTTCCTGCTGATCCCCCTGTGGATCGCTGCTCCTGGAACCGCGTCGCTGGTCGCCGGCGGTTTCCTGATGCAGTTCTGCGTGCAGGGGGCCTGGGGCATCATTCCGGCGCACCTGAACGAATTGACGCCCGCGCATCTCCGCGGCTTCGTGCCGGGGTTCTCCTATCAGATCGGCATGCTGCTCGCCGGAGTGGCTCCCTATCTGGAGGCGCTAATCGGCGAACATTTCACGTATGCCCAGGCGATGGGAGGGCTCGCGTCAGTCGCGTTCCTTGCAGGCTCGCTGATTATTGGACTTGGCCCCGAAGCCCACGGAATTACGTTCCGCAAGGGCGGCGAATCGTTTGTACGAACCGGGAAGAAGGCCTGAGCGCGGTCTGCCGAACTGAAGGGTTCAGGCCGCAGATCGGTAGCCGGTCCAGTGAACCGGCTAGCAATTTACGCGAGTGCATCCTTGCAAAACTGGACGCACTTCCGCATCTCCGCCATGACGTTCGAGCCTGCGGGAGTCTTGTACTCCAGTTCGATAGTCGCCGGAAAGAGGTAGTGCTCCTTCTTCATTAACTGGAGAGCTTCCTTAATCGGCGTGTCCCCTTGGCCCCACGGCATGTTCTCGCCGCCGTGAGTCTCATACTTGCGATCCTTCATGTGCATGCTGGTGATGCGGCCGTGATTCTTCTTGAGGAATGGGATCGGACTGCCGTTGGTGCCCGCCGTGTAATGACCGATGTCGAGATTGATGCCGTTGTATTTTGATTGCGCGAGCGCTTCATCCCAGATAGTCGGCGTGGCCTGCGTATGAGCGTGGTAGCCAACGTACATCTTGCGCTTGGCGGCGAACTCGCCCACGCGCTTGGTGAGCGCTCCATCTTCCGGCAGTTCCATCGTGAGATGGTTGGCTCCTAACGCCTCGGCAACATTGAACGTGTACTCGTATTCTTCATTCGACATGGCCATGGTGAGGCCAAGCTTGAAGGCGTAGATGTTGACACCGGCGTCGTTGTACATCTTGCGCAGCGCTTTGTATTTGTCCATGGAGACACTGAGCCGCCAATTCTTGAGCGCCGCCAGCCGCTCCGGATTGAGCGGAGTCGGCCCCGTGCGAGGCGCGCCGGGCGGTGGCGGAGGGCCCGTGGGCATCCGCTGAACTACCGGGGACCCGGCGAACGTCTCGGCCGGCGCGTTCATGAGCTCGATCCCATTGAGCCCAAGATCGGTCATGTGCTTCAGGAGTGCCTCGCAATTATTGGGCTCCGGCATCTCGCGAAAACTGTAAGAGATGGTGCCGACCTGGACTCCGCTGTATTTCGAGTCCGGCTTTGCCGCGAGGGCCGTCAGGGGCAGGGCAGTCAACGCCAGCTTGCCGATATCACGCCGAGTGTAGACCATTGGAAACCTTTCTTCTTCGCGGAAGTGGCGAACAAACAACTTCGTCGATCCGACGCCAATTTTAGCAGAGGACGCCCGCGAAAGCGCCCATAAGCAGTTGTAGCGCCCTTTCAGCCATGTTATCTATATAAGCGCTGCTTGAATTCCTGACGGGGGCGAAAAAGAGAATGCGGAACAAGACACATAAGTGGAGCGTGCGCCTGGGAGCCGTAGTGTTCGCCGTTGCGGTCGCCTTTACATTGAAGGGTCAGGCACCCGGCCAAAGTTCCACGCCCCAGGGCCCAGTGACGTTTGAGCGGCTGCTCAAGGCTGCGGACGATCCGGGCAATTGGCTGATGTATTCGCACAGCTACGATAGCTGGCGCTACAGCAGCCTGAATCAAATCAACGTGCAGACGGTAAAGAATCTTCACCTGAAGTGGATTTTCCAGGGCCGCCACATCGAGAAATTTGAAACCACGCCGCTGGTTTCCAACGGCATCATGTATCTGACGCGCCCCGAGAACGCCATTTACGCACTGGATGCGGCAACCGGGCGCCAGCTCTGGAGCTACGAGTATCGCAATCCGGCGCGCACCTACAACTGCTGCGGCAAAGTGAATCGCGGCCTGGCGATGCTGGGCAACACGCTGTTCATGAACACGCTCGACATGCACGTGGTCGCGGTGGACGCGCGCTCCGGCCACGAAATATGGAAGACCGAGATGGGCGACTATCTCGCGGCCGGCGGTTATGCGGCGCCCGGCGCGCCCCTGGTTGTGAAGGACAAATTAATCGTCGGAATGGCGGGCGGCGAACACGGCGTGAACGGATTTCTGGACGCCTACGACACCAAGACCGGGCAGCGCCTGTGGCGTTTCAACACGATTCCGCAGCCCGGCGAGCCGAATTTCGGAACCTGGGCCGGCGATTCCTGGAAGACCGGTGGCGTTACCACCTGGAACAACGGGTCCTACGACCCGGAAACCAATACGGTCTTTTGGGGCACCAGCAATCCCTGGCCGGACTTGAACGACGACTACCGCGCCGGCGACAACTTGTATTCGTGCTCGGTGCTGGCCCTCGATCCCGATACCGGGAAGTTGAAATGGTTTTACCAATTTACGCCGCACGATTTGCACGATTGGGATTCGACGCAGATCCCCATTCTGCTCGACACCGAGTTCCGCGGTGAAATGAGGAAGACGCTGGCCTGGGCCAATCGCAACGGGTTTTACTACTTGCTCGATCGCACCAACGGCAAGTTTCTAACGGCAAAAGCGTTCGTGAAGCAGACCTGGAACAACGGTTTTGACGATAACGGCCGGCCGGAAGTGATTCCTGGTAACGAGCCCACGCCCGAGGGTAACGATCACATCTGGCCCGGTGTCGACGGCGGCGCGAATTGGATGTCGCATAGCTACAGTCCGCTCACCAAGTGGCTCTATGTTTTTGCGCGCGAGGAGCACCGCCTGTTCTCGAAGAACGCGGTGCCGCATCCGACTACCGAAGAGCCGGACCGGCCGCTTGCTCCGGGAGCACTGCCTAATGCGGGCGCTTACGACCCGGCGCTGGGCGGCGCGAAAACCGCGAATTTCGGTGCGCCTGAGGAAAGCTGGGGTAAGGTTCTCGCGATCGAGCCTGGCACCGGAAATATCAAGTGGGAGCACCGGGTTCTCACTCCGCCTTGGGGAGGCGTGATGGCGACCGGCGGAAATCTGGTCTTCGGCGGAACGCTGGAGGGGATGATTTTCGCGCTGAACGCCACAACCGGCGACCGGCTGTGGACCTTCTCCGCGAACGGTCCCGTCTTCGCGTCACCGATCAGCTATCTCGCCAATCGCAAGCAGTTGGTGTCGATTCCAGCGGGGGACTTGATCGTTACGTTCGGCTTGGATTAACCAGCCGCGCCGCCGCCTGATATACTTGCTCGCCGGGGGCGGACAAGTGATGACTCGCAAAATATTGGCGCTTTTATTCGTGTTCGCGGCGGGCGCAATTGTTGGACATCTCGCGACGCGATCCGCAGCGGTGGTGCAAGCGCAATCGCGCAAGCCTGTAATGATGCTGCGGATGTTCACGGGGCCGGACAATCAGACTCATGCCGAAGAAGTGCCATTGGACTTCGCCGGCGGAGCCTCGAAGTTATTGCCAATCACTTCGGGCGAACTGCATGTGGCATCGCCCGGTAATGTGATCGACTGGCATCGCGCCCCGCGCCGCCAGTACGTGATCACGCTCAGCGGCCACGGCGAGCTCGAAGTCGCGGGCGGAAAAAAGATTCCCGTCGGCCCCGGTCAGATCGATCTTGTCGAAGACACCACCGGCAAAGGCCACATCACCAGGGTCACCGGGACCGAGGATCGCATCACGCTGCAGCTTCGGCTCGCCGATCAGGCCGGGAACTAGTCCTGCCGCTAGCGGCAAACGGCGCATGCGAGTTGACGTAACAACCGAAATTGTCATCGAGCGGCCGCCAGAAGTCGTATCCGCCTTTGCGGCCGACCCCGATAACGCACCGAAGTGGTATGTCAATATCGAGTCCGTCGAGTGGAAAACGCCGCGGCCTTTTCGCGTGGGATCGTTGGTCGCCTTCGTCGCGCGGTTTCTTGGAAGGCGGATGGCTTACACCTACGAGATCGTCGCTTTCGTGCCCAGCGAGCAGCTTGTCATGCGTACGGCGCAGGGCCCCTTCCCGATGGAGACTCATTACCATTGGGATTCCGCCGCGCGCGCCAGCACCCGCATGGCTCTCCGAAATGTAGGCGAACCCAGCGGATTCTCAAAGCTGCTAGCGCCGTTCATGGCGATGGCCATGCGCCGCGCAAATACCAAGGATCTTGAAAGTCTAAAGCAGATCCTCGAATCGGCCGTCCCTTGACAGCCGCATCCGTTGCGGACAGAATAGACAGCTATGAACGCTACTCGACTTCTGCTCCTGACCGCACTCGGCGCGTCTCTGCTCAGCGCACAAGGCAACGCCCCCACCGGCCCGCCGAAGCTCCAGGCCCTGATCATCACCGGTCAGAATGGCCATGACTGGCGCGGCACCACCCCCATCCTGAAGCAGACCCTCGAAGACACTGGCCGCTTTGAAGTTCGCGTCACCGAGGAGTTCCGCGGCACCGGGCCCGAAACCCTCGCGCCCTACGACCTGGTCATCGTGAATTACTTCGAGCGCAATCAGCCTGGCCTTCTGTGGGGCGAGCGAGCGAACAGCGCCTTTGCGGATTACGTTCGCTCCGGCAAGGGCCTGGTCCTCTATCATTTCTCGATCGCGGCGTTCAATGGCTGGGCCGACTATGAAAAGATGTCGGCGGGCAATTGGAGGCCGGGCAAGGGCCACCACTCAGCGCGCCACGATTTCGTGGTGGATATCAAGGATGCGGACAGTCCCATCACCGCTGGTCTCAAGCCGCACTTGCCGGTTCAAAACGACGAGCTGTACGCCAACCTGAAGTGGCAGCCGGAGGGCAGCTTTCACGTGCTGGCCACTGCGTATGACGACCACTCGCGCTACGACGAGAAGGCCTCCGACGCACGCAATAAGCAGCCCATGTCGGAAGCGGGCGTCGATGAGCCGATGCTCTGGACCACGCAGTTCGGCAACGGCCGCGTATTCATCACGGCCTTAGGCCATGACATCGCTGCGGCCTCCCAGGAGACCTTTAAGGTGACCTTCGCGCGCGGCGCCGAGTGGGCCGCGACCGGGAAAGTCACGTTGCCGGTTCCGGCCGACATGGCCAAGTAGGGCGCTGAATAACGGCGCCGCTTACCTGCTGGCGGTGGTTGCCGCGCCCTCTTCTTCGGTGACGAAGATCTCGGCGATGATACCCACCCGCGCGCTCACCACGTGTCCGCCGTGCATGCTGCCATCCGACAGCAGACCGAACGAGCCGTGAGCATGCACAATGGACTTTCCGTCCTTATTGGTGGAAATACTGCCCACTAGTGAGGTCACCTCGGCTTCCTCATTGAAATCGGCCGACTTCGAAGTCTTATTGATGGGGTCGGACCAGCGCAACGTTGCCTTGTCGATGGCGCCCAGACCCGAGAAGTGGCCGTTCTTGATGTGATTCTTCTCGGCAAACTCCAGAAGCCCGGAAACGATCTCATCGCCCTTCACCATGTTGACTCGATAGGTGCGCGAAGACGAACGCCCCAGATCGGTCACTTTTAATCCGGGTGCGATCCCAGGCTTGACGGCGCGGCTATCGGCTGCCGCCGGCGCTGCAGCTTCTTGCGCGCCGAGACGGTACGCGGCGGTGAATACGACTCCGGCCGCCAGCACCATTGTTAGGACGGGAACAACTTTAACTGTGCGATTCATGTCGTGCACCTCAGCAAACAAGTTTACTCCCAAAAATCCAGGGAAATGCAAACCCCCTGCTCAAGGGCATCCCGTCCCCATCGCGCTCCAGGCAAGCGCCAAAACAGGCGTTATTCTGAATACGAATGCCGCCATCCGATTCCGCGAGCCCCACCAATCCCGTTGAAACTGACGGATTGCAGCTTGAGAAACCGCAAACTACCGCCGGCGGGATCCCCGCGATCACCAGCGCTCTGCATCATGCGATAGGAGAAGCTGGTGTTGTCCGCGGAACCAAGCTCTTGCGCGACCTGAATCAGTTTGAAGGATTCGATTGCCCGGGCTGCGCGTGGCCTGATCCGGATGAGCACCGTTCGATCGTTGAATTTTGTGAGAACGGCGCGAAAGCGGCGGCCGAAGAAGGAACGCTCAAGCGCGTCACCCCGGAATTTTTCCGCCAATGGTCCGTCGGGGAACTCAGCCGGCAATCCGACCATTGGCTCGGCAAGGCCGGCCGCCTGACGCATCCCATGGTGTTGCGCCCCGGCGCAAGTCACTATGAGCCGATTGCGTGGTTAGACGCATTCCAGTTGATCGGCCGCGAGCTGAATGCGCTCACGTCGCCTTCGCGCGCGGCTTTTTATACGTCAGGTCGCACCAGTAACGAAGCCGCATTTCTCTACCAGCTTTTCGCGCGGCAATTCGGCACCAATAATCTGCCGGATTGCTCAAATATGTGCCACGAATCGAGCGGAACCGCGCTCGGCGACACTATCGGCAGCGGCAAGGCCACTGTAACGCTTGCCGATTTCGATCTGGCGGATGCGATCTTTATCATCGGCCAGAATCCCGGCACCAATCATCCGCGCATGCTCACCACGCTCCAGGCGGCGGCGCGCCGCGGATGCAAAATCGTCAGCGTGAATCCTCTGTTCGAAGCCGGGTTGAATCATTTCCGGCATCCGCAGCATCCATTTTCATTCTTGGGCAGCGGCACGCCCCTTGCCTGCCTGCATCTGCCGGTGCGGATCAACGGCGACGTCGCTTTTCTCAAGGGGGTGATGAAACACATTCTGGAAGAGGCGCAGCAGCGTCCCGGCGAGGTGCTTGCCCACGCTTTTATCGAGCGGCACACATCGGGATTTCGGGAATTCTACGAAGCTCTGAAGGACGTCTCCTGGGATGACATCGTCGAACAAAGCTCTCTCGCTCGCGAGCAGATCCGCCAGGCCGCCGCCATCGCGATTCAAGCCAAAAGCATCATCTGCTGTTGGGCAACGGGATTGACGCAGCATCACAACGCAGTCGCGAACATTCAGGAGATCGTGAATTTCCTGATGCTCCGCGGCAATCTCGGCCGTCCCGGTGCCGGCGCATGCCCAGTTCGCGGCCACAGCAACGTGCAGGGCGACCGCACCATGGGAATTTCCGAAAAGATGCCCGACGATTTTCTCAATCGTCTGGGCGCCGAATTCGCATTCTCGCCGCCCCGCGAATATGGTCTGGATACCGTCGAAACCATTCGCGCTATGCATGCCGGATTGATCGATGTCTTCGTCTCGATGGGCGGCAATTTTCTCTCGGCGACGCCCGACACCGACTTTACAGCGGCTTCGCTTCGCCGGTGCCGCCTCACCGTGCAGATCTCCACCAAGCTGAACCGCAGCCATCTCATCAGCGGCCAGCAGGCGCTGATTCTGCCGGCGCTCGGCCGTTCCGAGGCCGACATTCAAGCGACTGGGCCCCAATTCGTCACCACTGAGAATTCGATGGCCGTGGTCCAGACATCGCGGGGAAAGCTTTCGCCCGCCTCCGAGCATTTGCGCAGCGAGCCTTGGATTGTGGCTGGCATCGCGAAGGCGACCCTGCTACATTCGCCCACCGATTGGGATGCTTTGGCCGGGAACTACGATGGCATTCGCGATTCGATCGAACGCGTCGTCCCCGGCTTCGACCGATTTAACCCGCGGGTGCGCGAACACGGCGGCTTCGAACTCCCCAATCCGATTCGCGACCGCGTCTTCGCGACGCCCAACGGGAAGGCTCAGTTTACGGTCAATGCGCTCCCGCGATTGCGCCTCGAACCCGGCCAATTTCTGATGATGACGATACGCAGCCACGATCAGTACAACACCACCATCTATGGTCTTGAAGACCGTTACCGAGGTGTTCATCACGGGCGCCGCGTGATTTTTCTGAATGAAGAGGACTGCCGCGAAGCCGGCTTCGCGAGCGGCGATTTTGTGGATATCACCAGCCACTTTTGCGGCCAACTGCGAAACGCGCCGCATTTCACCGTCTACCCCTATCCGATCCCGCACCGCTGTGCCGCCACCTATTTCCCGGAGGCAAATGTGCTAGTTCCCATTGGCAGCGTGGCGGAAAAGAGCAACACGCCCGCCTCCAAGAGCATTGTCATCTCCTTGAAGCGCTCCGCAGCACAATGAAACGGAACATCATAACCGTTCCTATTCAAAAGATCGGCCCGCGCGGGGCCAGCGTGCGCGCGCAAGACCTCGTGGCCGTCGAAGAGCCTCTTGCAGATCCGGCTGGGCGAACGCGATGTCGCCATCACGATGCGAACTCTGGGATGCGATCGTGAGTTAGCGCTCGGGCTTCCCTTTAGCGAAGGCCTGCTCATGAGTCCGGATCAGATTGCGGACATTGGTGTAGACGACTCAGGCGCCGTGACCGTAACTCTCGCCGGCGGCCACGTGCCGAATCTCGACGCGCCGCTTCCATGTCACTTCGAGTTGCGGGATTTGCGGCAAAGCGTCTATCGAGGCGCTGCTCACCTCGGGCTGCGCAATGCTGCCCGTAGAGACGGCGCTCCGGTTCGGGATGACCTTAATAGGCTTCGTGCGCGGCGACCATTTTAATGTTTATGGCGGCGGGGAGAGGGCACAGTCTTGCACGCTGCCTGTCTTGCATGCTGCCTTGACACCCAGCCGAGAGTCTGATACAAGTTAACGAACGGGTTAGTCTTTTGGCAGTTGTGTCTCACTGCCGGAAAAAATTTAAAAACCGCGCGAGCAGAGTGTTCGGAGACAAGTAGCGAATCGGGATTCCGGGTCAAGGGGGACCACATGCGAACTTCCACAAAACTCAGTCTGTTTCTGATGAGCATTGCAATCATTCTGTCCACCGCTTCGGCGTGGGGGCAAACGCAGACAGGTACGATCCTGGGTACCATCACCGACAGCAGCCGCGGTGTGATACCGAACGTGCAAGTGCAACTCACCGACACCGGCACGAATTTGCACCGGACGGGAACAACCAACAGCTCAGGGTTCTTCGCCTTCTCCAATCTTCCTCCGGGCACTTACAGCATCGACGTAGAACAACCCGGGTTTCAAAAGACGGTTCGAAACGAGATTGCGCTGGACGCCAATACAACGGTGCGCGCGGACCTGCAGTTGACCCCTGGGGCGGTCACGCAAACCGTGGACGTCACGAGTGAAGCTCCGGTGCTGAAAACGGATCGGGCCGATACCGGGGGGCAGATTCAAAGCGAGACGCTGAATACCATGCCCATGCTGCATAACCGGAATTATCAGAGCCTTCTGGAAATCGTTCCCGGCGTGCAGAAATCGTATCGCTCGAACTCGGCCTTCTACAACTCTCAAGAACATTTGCAATCGGTGGTGAACGGACTCGACCAGCGCAATAACTACATGCTCGAAGGCGTGGATAACAACGTCGAGAATCTGACCGGCATCATCCCGCCTGCCGACGCCATTGCGAACGTCGATGTCAGTACTACGAATTACGATCCGGAGCTGGGCCGGGCGGGCGGAGCGGTTGCCAACGTCGTCATAAAATCGGGCACCAACGATTATCACGGCAGCGCGTTTGAGTACAACCGCGTCAACGCCTTGCAGGCCAGGGACCCTTTTTCTGCCACTCCCGCCGCGCATTCAGTTTATAACCAGTTTGGCGGTTCGTTCGGAGGGAAAATTCGCCGAGACAAACTGTTTTTCTTTGGCGACTACCAGGGCAGCCGGGAAGTTGCGGGCACCACCAATCTGGCCACCATTCCGACCTTGGATTTCCGCGGCGGGAATCTGAGTGCGTCGCCCAGCATTATCTACGATCCCAATACGGGCACCTCGACTGGCGCGAACCGCGTGCCGTTTGGCGGCAACATCATTCCAACCAATCGCATCAGCCCGATTGCTTCCAAGCTGCTGAGCTTTTTGCCCGCGCCTAACCGTCCGGGGCTCTCTACAAATTTCCAGAAAGATACGGCACAGTCCAAACCAATCGACCAATTTGATGTCAAGATCGATTACGTCATAGGCGTCAGCGACCGGCTGTTCGTGCGCTACAGCTTTCAGCGTGCAAATGTAAACGACCCCGGTTTGTATGGCCCCAACGGGGGAATCTACGGAGGCCCGCGCAATGCCGGGTTCGAAGGATTCGGGCCATCCCGCAATCAGAGCCCGGGACTGAACTATACGCACATTTTTAGCCCCACTCTGGTGTCGGAGTTTCGCTTCGGAATTGTGCGAAACCATAATGAGGCCACCAATATCGACAAAGGCTTGACAACTTCCAGGGACATCGGTATTCCGGGCGTCAATCTGGATTCATGGTCTAGCGGCCTGGCGGCCTTCAACGTGGACGGTTATGACACACCGCTGCTGGGATTTTCCGCCAGCCTTCCTTGGGTCCGCGCGGTGACGAATTTCGACATTGTCAATAATTGGACCAAAACGCAGGGTAACCATCTGTTCAAATGGGGCGTGGATATCCGCCGCGAACGGCAGGATCTGCTCCAAACCCAAACTTTCAACCCGCGCGGAAGGTTTGTTTTTACTGCCGGGCCGACCTCGCGTAACGGCGACTCCAGCACCAGTTTCGGTAACTCATTCGCCGCGTTTTTGCTGGACCAGCCGAACTCGATCGGACGCGACTTGGCGGTTATCTTTCCGGCCCGCAGAAATACCATCTACAACCTGTACTTCCAGGACAAATGGCAGGTTTCACAGAAGCTGACCATGGATCTGGGCCTGCGCTGGGAAGACTGGCCAGCCAGCACGCCACACCATCCGGGTGGTTTTTCCAACTATAATCCAGCCGACAACACGCTATTGCTTGCCGGGATCGGCAGCGTTCCAAATGACTTGGGGATCACCAACCACCTCACCAGTTTTGGGCCACGGGTAGGCGCCGCGTACCGCTTTAACGACAAGACGGTTTTTCGCGCCGGCTATGGTATCAGCTATGTGCTCAGGAACACGAACGTTTACAACTTCCCGGTATCGCAGGCCACGCAGTTTAGTGCGCCGAATTCATTCTCTGCAGCCGGGTCGATGGCAGTTGGCGTTCCGCCCATCAGTCCGGTAGTATTGCCCTCCACCGGAATTATTGTCAACCCGCCGATCAGTCAGTCTTACACCTACATACCCAGCGATCTTCCTCAAGGATATGTGGAATCCTGGAATGTCACTGTGCAACGGGCGCTGCCCTCCAACTTTAGCGTGGAAGCGGCTTTCGTCGGCAATCACGGCGTCAATATTCCGACCTCCAATAGCGTGAACATTAACGCCAGCCGCATTCCCGGTTCCGGGTCCGCGGGCCAGCCGTTAAACATATTGTTCAAACGGACGGCTAACACGTCAGAGCCCTGGAATGCTCCCAGCTACTATGAGGGCCTACAGCTCAGATTGAATCGCCGATTCTCAAGCGGATTCACCCTGTATAATTCTTACGCATTCGGCAAGTCCATCGACTACAACTCCAGCACTCCGGGCGCGAATAATTTTAACGTGATCAATTTCGCGGCCAACAAAGGGCTCGCCGACTGGGATCGGAAGCACATCTACACCATGAGCGCCTCTTACGAGTTGCCTTTCGGCCAAGGGAAGCACTTTATGACCAGCGGCCCAGGCAAGTGGGTTCTGGGCGGCTGGCAACTCAACGCGCTCTGGACCTGGGAAAGCGGATTGCCGATCGATATCAACATCAGCCCATCTACCCTGAACGCGCCTGGCAATATCAATCGCCCGAATGTGAATGGGTCGGTGCAGATTTTGGGGAATATCGGGCCCAAGCAACTGTATTTCGACACATCGAAGTTTTCAGCGCCGGCGGCAGGCACCTTTGGCAATTTGGGCCGCAACGTACTGCGCGGTCCGGACCTGTTCGGCATAGATGCATCAATCTTTCGGAGATTCCCCATCCGCGAGCGGCTGAATTTCGAGCTCCGCGCCGAAGCGTTTAATTTAACCAACACGCCGCAGTACGACCGACCGGGTAACGTTTTCGGCAACTCCAACTTCGGTCAGGTCACCACGGCGCGCGGCACTCAGTCCGTACAGGTGAACAACGCCCGGCAACTCCAGTTCAGCTTGCGGCTGCAGTTCTGACTTAACGCCACCGGGAGCTGGGCTTAGGCCTAACTCCCGATGGGCGCGGCAATGATAATCGGCATGGTCGGAGTAAACGATCCGGCTGCCGGCTCGATAGTCACGGCCACGGTTCCGATCGCTCCTACGTCAACGGGTCCGCTCAGGATGTGCAGCGCCCGCATGCCGTCGGATTGGAACAATCCCGCAGGCTGCGGCGTACCGCCTTTGGGGATCACCCACATCTCATAGGTCTTGCCTGCGCCGGCGGCGGGCAAGTTAGACGCGATCAGCAGCACTCCCATCTGCGGGTGCAGAAAAACGTAGCCGCGTGGCGGTGCGGTTTGGCCGCGCCCGAAACTGGCCGGGCGGGTTTGGGGATCCGAAAGAAACTGGAGCGCCTGCGTCAGTCGGTCGCGCTCTCCATTAGATTCGAGCAACGCGCGCCGTGCATCGGCCAGCTCATAGGTGCGGCTCCGCTCCTCGACGCCTAGCCATGCCGCCACCAGCAGCAGGCACACGGCCCCCAGCGCCCACACCCATCCCCAGCCGGGATAATGGACGCCCACCGAGGTTAGCAATCTCCGCTTCAAACGGCCGGGCGGCTTGATTGAAGGCGCGAAACTGAAGACGCCGGCATTGAGTGCGAGCGCGTTGGCCAGCGCCTGGCCACAGTTCTCGCAGCCCCGCGCGAGGTGGGCTTCGATCTCGGTCCTTTCCTCGGGTTCGAGTGCCCCGAGGGCGTACAACTCAAACATCTCCTGCAGTTCCTGGCAGGTCATGCGATGGCCGCCTCCGCCAGCTCGTCGCGCAAAATCTTGAGCGCGCTTCGGGTCCAAGTCTTTACTGTGCCTAAGGGCTGCTTGAGGCGCTCCGCCATCTCGCTTTGGGACATGCCCTCGTAGTACGCCAGTTCGATGACTTGCCGCTGCGTGGGCGTGAGCTTATCGAAGGCGCTTTTCAGGCGACGCACGCGGTCCATTGCAAGCGCCGCGGAATCCAGCTTCGCGAACAGGCCGGGGCGTTCCAAGTGATCGAGCTCGATGGCGCCTGCTTCCATGCGTCCGTCGACGGAGCGCAAATGATCGATGGCGCGGTTGCGCGCCACCGTCAGCACCCATGCGCCCAGCGCACCGCGCTCCGCATCGAAGGACTGGACGCGGTTCCAGACGCGCAAGAAGGTTTCCTGCACCAGGTCTTCGGCAGTCGAGGGATTGCGCACAATGCGGCAGATCACCGAATAGGCGAGGCGTCCATAGCGGTCATAGAGATCGTTCATCGCCTTGGGCTCGCGGGCCTTCAGGCGGCGTGCAAGGTTGGCGTCATCAGCGAGACGCAGGGCCACCTGGAGGATTGCAAACGCAAGTCCGGCGGGGAGCAATTTGAGGAATAGCATTCGCAGTCTTCCATTAGGATATACGGGGAAACCGGTCGAGCGGATGGCGGCGGCGCCTCAGGTGTCGCCTTAGGCGCTTCGAATATTAAGTTTCTGCCATAATAGAGCCGGTGTCCCGCACAAGAGAATTGGAAGCACAGCTCGCCAGCACTGAGCAGCAGCTTCGACTTTTACAAAAGATCAGCCGTTTCATGGTTCGCGATACCGGGCTTGCGAAATCGCTCGCGAGCGTAGTGTCGCTGGTGGTTGAGTTCATGAAATCGGATTCTTGCCTGCTCTATCTGCTGCATGGCAACGAGCTGGTCCTGTGCGCGTCCAACAACCCGCAGCCGGCAACTATCGGGCACGTGCGCCTGAAGCTGGGCGAAGGACTAACGGGCTGGGTGGCGCGCGAGCGGCGCTTACTCTCCATATCGCGCGAGGCTTACGCCGATCCACGCTTCAAGCTGTTCACAGATCTGCCGGAAGATACCTATGAAGCGTTTCTTTCGGCTCCAATTCTGGTGCGCGGGCGAGTGGCGGGCGTCATTAACGTGCAGCATCGCGATCCTCACCCGCATTCGGGTGGCGAAATGGAACTGCTCACCACGGTTGGCGAACAGGTGGGATGCCTGGCGGCTCTGGCGTCGCTAGACCCCGCGAAACTCGCCGGGACCGACTTGCTCGAACTGGTGATGGCTCCGGTTACCTCCGGTTCCGGCTCGGGGCCGCAGCGCTAAGCCCTATGTTGCGGTGGTTACTGTTGCTCGCGCTGATGCCGGCGCTTTATGGGCAGCCGCGGTGGACGCTCCAGTATTTTTACGATCAGGAAGGCAAAGACTTCCAGATCACCGATCTCGCGTTTCCCTCCGCAAAGCGCGGGATCGCGGTAGGAGCTATCGTCGATCGCGAAGGGCGCAAGCCCCAATCCACAGCGCTGGTAACCAGCGATGGAGGCGAGCACTGGTCGTTGGTGCCGCTAAAAGAATTGCCACGCTCGATCTTCTTTCTCGACGAATCCAACGGCTGGATGGTCACCGGCGAGTCACTATGGTTCACCCAGGAGGCCGGCCGCAGTTGGACCCGCATCGGCGATCAGATCAAGCCGGATAAGAAGCTGTCAAACGCGCCGCACACCGGGCTCATCCTGCGCGTCTGGTTCCTGGATGCGCAGCATGGCTACGCGGTTGGCCTGCAGAAATCGGTGTTCGAGACCCATGACGGAGGGCGCACCTGGAAACCGCTGGCCGAGGCCGCTGTGCCCGCCTCCAACCCCGCCTTCAGCATTTATTCGAGAATCGCATTCGTAGATGCCAGGCAGGGCATGATCGTTGGCGGTTACGTCCCGCCGCGCACCGCGCGTGAATCGCGGCCGGAACGGGAAGAAGAAGGCGGCCTGCCGGATTGGATGCTCCCGGAGCGCGCCCTTCATCGTCGCCAGTATCCGCTTCTCACCCTCGAACTGGACACGCGTGATGGCGGGGCGACCTGGAAATCGGGTACGGCTCCGTTGTTTGGTTCGGTGAGCAGCGCCCGCCTGGCGGGTGACAAAGGCCTGTTGGTGTTCGGCTACATGGATTCGTTTGAGTGGCCAGCGGAAGTTTACCGGCTGGATCTCAAAACAGGCAAGAGCGAAAGCGTTTTCAAGCAGAGAGACCGGCTGGTGACGGACGCGGCGATCTTCGCGGACGGACGTGGGTTTCTGGCGGCAGTGGAGCCTCCCGGCCGGCTGCGCTCGGCGCCCATCCCCGGCAAAGTGAGGATGCTGAGCAGTGCGAATCTAAAGGACTGGGTGGAGATGCCGGTGGATTACCGCGCGGTAGCGCAATCGCTGGTGCTGGCTGGCCCGGATGCCGATCATTTGTGGGCCGCCACTGATACGGGGATGATCCTGCGGCTGGACACGGCACAATGAAAGCGTCCACCTCCAAGATCTGTTAAACAAGAGTTACCCCTTCTGTTTTATCCACATCTTGTCCACTCGCACGTCGCTGTAATCGACAGATAACAGGACAGATAAACCTTGAGGAAAGCTAATATTTTTCCTTGACGAAAGCATTCCCACTGGGGCATGATGGCTATGGTTCCAAGAGGTTCGAAGGACAGCGAGCCAAGCGGGAAGTAGCGGAGCTGGAACGTTGATCCGTAGCGCGGTGGTACGTCAAAACTATTGCAACGCGACGGGGAGCGAAGGCAGATCGGGCAACTCGCTATGGTAAGTTTCTTCGTCTGAAGCCGGGCAGAGCGCTATGATCTGGAAGGATCGAAAGGTCCTGAAGGGGAGTGGAGGCCCGAAGACAGACGGAGGGCTTTAGGATAGGAAGTTGGCAACGGGCGACTCGCGATGAACGTGCCCAGTCAGGCGAAAAAAAGCCAGGCGGGGCCGGGAGCGGGAAGCCGAACGGGCTAGTTGAAATTCTAAGGCGGCTTCGAAGATGTAGGCCAGGAGCGTCGACCCGGCCGCGGGGATTTGCCGCAAGGCAGACCTTCGCTGCAGGAGAGTGAAAGGCTGCATCGAGAGGCAAACTTCTACCGGACGGATAGCGGACGCGCACCAGAGCTACGATCCGCGGCTGAATAAAATCGGCCGTGGGGAGCAAAGGGCCTACGTCACATCCGATCCGGATGCCAAGTTCAGGCCGTGCATGCCGGTCGGAGAGCGAGCGATCCATCGGGTCACTTGGAACCATTTTTGCGCGTCCCGCCTTCGCGCAACGCCCGGCGATGGTCCCTCCTGTTCTGGTCGTGCTAGTCCGGGTGTGCCCGATCGCGAAGCTCTCAATTCTTGACTATTGAATCGGATTCGACTTCCGGTGGCGTGGGAGGACGGTCTTCGTGCCGCCAAGTGAATTTTTCCTTGCACTTCTTGAAGCTCGCGAAGTTACAGCGGCACGAGGCGCAGCGATAGGGAGTGGCGCCTAGCCGCAACTGCAGCAGCATCCAGCGGGGCGGACTGTAGTGCTGTTGGCTCCAAGTGGAAAGCTCCTGGCGATAGCACTTGGGGCAGCGCGCGTATTTCCAGGCGGCCGATTGCCAGGTACTCGTGGACCAGCGGGTCTTGCAGCGACGGCAGCGCAAGGGGAATATCCCCACCAGGCTCTTGAACCACTCGCCTGCGCTGGTGCGGCGGGACACACGGGCGTCCCGCGAGCCGCATTGAGGACACGCCAGTTTCATTTCCCGGACCTTGGATCAATTATAGACAGGATTGCGCCGGAGTTTAACGTAGGTGTTTACGTGTCCGGAGAAAGCTTCACGGACGCGATCGCACACGGCGCGCCCTCCTTGAAGGGGAAGGCCTTCGATCTTGACGGCCGGAAGTAACTCGCGCGTGGTCGAAGTGATGAAAACTTCGCTCGCGGAGCTGAGATCCGCCGGCCGCAGCGGCTTCTCCGCAATGGCGAACCCTTGGCCGCCGATTTCTTCCAGCAGCACCGCGCGAGTGACGCCGCCCAGTCCTCCGGAGGAGAGCGGCGGAGTCCAGAGGCGGGACTCGTTGTCCACGATAAATACGTTGGCCGAGGTGCATTCGGCAACCTCGCCGCGCTCGTTAAGCAGGATAACCTCGTCCAAACCCTGCTGGTGAGCCCGCTCGTAGCGCGTCAGATTCTCGGCCCAGGAGGTATATTTCGTCCCCGCAAATTCGCTAGCTGCGTGGCGCCCATGGGGAATGATGCCGAGTTTCACGGTCTCGGGCCAGCGCACCATATCCACGGTGAACGCGATGAGGTCGAAATCGCGGGTAACTCCCGGGCCTTCGAAAATGCCGCCACGATTGCGCACGATCACTACCCGCAGGGTCCCGTTCAGCGGGTCGCCCGGAGATTTCCGATTGGCTTCGATCAGGCGCTGGAGCCGCGATTCAAGCCATTCCGGTTGAGCAGGGAAGGGAACGCGCATCCGAGTAGCATCGCGCCGCATACGCTCCCAGTGGCGTTCGAAAGCGAACATCACACCTTCGTAGACTCGCAAGGTGGAGAAAACGCCCCAGCCGGAGAGCAATCCCACCTGCCCCGGCGACAGGCCGGAGTCCGCAGCATCGCGGATGTCGTCGTTATGCAGCAAGAAGCGGTGCATCGCCTCTTATTCTAGCGCTCGCGGGGGGCGGGAGGAGCGCCCAGTCGCCTGGCCGTGACGGACTGGCAGGTAGGTCCACAACCGTTCATCCGCTTTTCCTGCCTTTCGTCGGAAACGAGCGGCGGAAAGCGCCGTGGTCCTTTACTGTGGAACTCGAAAGGAGATTCACATGAATCACATTCTCAAGACCGGCGTTACGATGATCGGCCTCAGTTTGGCAATGCTAGGCTTGGCCGCCGCGGACGAACGCTTCGATATGCGGGTGCGCAACGATTTCTTCGCCGGGTTCGCCGGCAACCAGGAGGCGCTCGACCGCGCCATGAAGCTTTGCGAAGATGAGCTCGCCAAGAATCCCAGCAACGCGGCGGTGCTGGTTTGGCATGGCGCCGGCGTATTCTTTGAAAGCCGAAATTATTTTCAAGCCAGCGACCGGGCCAAGGGCATCGAGTTTTGGCAACGCGGACTCGGCGAGATGGACAGCGCGGTCAAGCTGGCGCCCGACAGCCTCGGCGTGCGCATCCCTCGCGGCGCGGTGTTGCTTACCGCTTCACGTAACCTACCCAGTGCGGAGATGGCGCGTCCGTTGATCGAAAAGGGAGTAAGCGACTTCGAGCGTGCGCTGGAAATTCAGAAGCCCTATTTCGATACCTTGGGCACGCACCAGCGCGGCGAATTACTTATCGGACTGGCCGACGGCTACGCGCGCCTGGACAAAAACGATCAGGCCACGGCTTATTTCGAGCGTATCCGCGCCGCGCTGCCCGGTTCTCCTTACGCGGCGAGCGCTGAGAAGTGGCTGGCTACCAAGACTCTCGCCCCGCGTGAGGCTGGCTGCCTGGGTTGCCACGTTGCAAAATAGGAGAGAGCAATGAAGACGGCTAATCGCGGCAACCGGATGAAGACTTTCGCTATCCAACTGGCTGTCAATTGCGTGGGCGGCGCGATTCCGGCTGCATTCCTGCTGCTCATTGGGATCCGTAATGTAGATGTACTGCGAAGCCTTATCGCCGGCATCGTTTTCGCTAACGCTATCGGCTTCCCCGCAAGCTTGGTGATACCGCGTTTATATCCTGGAGTCGCCAGCCGCGGGGCCGCTCGGGAGTGGACCGCCATCGCTCTAGTATTGGTCGGATTGGCAGTCGTTGGGTGCTTTGTGGGAACCGCCGTAATCGCAGCGATGGGGATGTTTCCACGGTCTCAATATTGGATTGTGGCGCGATCCAATCTTGCGATCTGCATTTTTATCGCTTTGGGATTCGGACTGGTGATGACTTCCTTCAGCCGCATGCGCGGGCAGCTCCACCGGCAGGAACTGGAGCGCCAGCGCGTCATTAATTTGGCGACCGAAGCGCAGCTTGCTTCGCTTGAATCGCGCATCCATCCGCACTTCCTATTCAACACGCTGAACTCGATCTCGGCGCTGATTCCGGTGGACCCGGAACGGGCCGAGCGCCTGATGGAGCGCATGGCCGCGCTGCTGCGCTTTTCGCTGGATGCGCACGCGCGCGGGTTAGTGCCGCTCGACCAGGAAATGAAGATCGTGCGCGATTATTTGGAAATCGAGCAGGCTCGGCTAGGCCCAAGACTGCGCTACCAGGTGGATGCTCCGAGCGATTCCGGTGATTTACGCCTGCCGCCGCTGGCTGTGCAGACGCTGATCGAGAACAGCATCAAATACGCCGTAGCGCCGGATCGCCTGGGCGGCGAGATTCGCGTATTGGCGCGCGAGAGCGAGGGTCGGCTGCAGATTGAAGTTTCCGATACCGGCCCCGGCTTTTCGTTGGAAGCCGCGCCGGCGGGTCACGGTCTCGACAACCTGCGCAACCGATTGGCGATGTTGTTTGGCGATACGGCGGATTTGCGGGTCACGCGACAGGACGGCTGGACCACAGTGCGCCTGTTGTTTCCCGTGGCTGCGCCTGCCTCCGCGAAAGTTTGATTCAGCCCGGCATGATCAAGACCTTCCTTGTCGATGACGAACCGCTCGCTCTGGAGCGTCTGCGGCGCATGCTGCAGGCAACCGGGCGCGTCGAGATCGCGGGCGCATGCACTGACCCGGTAGAAGCCGTGGAACAAATTCGCTGGTCGAAACCGCAATTGCTGTTCCTAGATATCCACATGCCGGAGCTGACCGGTTTCGAGTTGCTAGCGGAGTTGGAGCAGCAGCAACCGTTAGCGGTTTTCACTACCGCCTACAACCAGCATGCGCTCGAAGCGTTTCAAGTGAATTCCATCGACTATTTGATGAAGCCGATCGAGCCCGCGCATCTGGAACGTGCCCTCGCGAAGGCCGAGCGGATGTTTGCTCAGGCTGCATCAGCCAGCGCGCCTCCCGACTTGCGTGAGTTGCTGGCGCAACTGCGACCGGCGATCAAGGCCGGCGCGGCATCTGCGGCTCCGCGATGGATCGAGCGCATCGCTTCGCGTACCGGCGACAAGCTGGAATTGGTGGACCTGTCTCGCGTAACGCACTTCTACGCCAGCGATAAACTCACTTACGCGGCCACGGCCGAGCGCAGCTATGCTGTGGATCCCAGCATTACGGACCTCGAAAGCAAGCTGGATCCGGCGCGTTTCGTGCGCATCCACCGTGCCACCATCCTGAATCTGGATCATCTGCGCGAATTGCACACCTGGTTTGGCGGCAAGATGGTGGCGCGGCTGAAAGATACGAAGAAAACCGAACTCGCGGTTTCACGCGACCGCGCGCGAGTGCTCAAGGGGCGCCTCGGGGTCTAGCTATTGCTCCAACACCCCGCCTACTTTAGACGATCCGGTCCCGCTGCAACCGTCTGGTCCATAGCGGAGAAACTTCTGGATTCGCTTTCCGGTATCGACCTCGGCGGTATAGATGTTGCCCTTGCTATCGAGGCTCACCTGATGTATCCAGTGGAAATCCCCCGGCGCGCGGCCACTATGTCCCAGCCGGCCTAACTCCTGCAGATTACTTCGATTCAGAATATAAATCGCCATGTTGGCGTTATCTCCGACATACAGGCAGCTCTGCGCCTTATCTTTGGAGAAGTTCATGGAAACAGCGGTGCCAATGATATTGGTGTGGTCGCTGATAAATTGCTCGGCAACGAAACCGCACTTACCGGGCTGGCCGGTGGGATTACTGCACGACTTACCCAGCTCTGGACTGTTCTTATCGAACACCTGAATACGATCGTTGCCGCGGTCGCAGACGTAAATCTTGCCGTCGTCGGCGATCTTCACGCAGTGCACTGGGTTGCGGAAGAACGCGGGCTTCCTGTTGCCTTGGGCCGCATCGTCGATCCAGGTCCCAGCGGCTTTGGCGCCGGCGTCGTCCACCGGATTGTTTCCATAAGCTCCGAAATGGCCGATATATTTGCCGGTGTTGGCGTCAACCACCAGCACGCGACGGTTGCCGTAGCCGTCGGCAATATACAGGCGGTTAGTCGCGGGGTCGACCACCAGGTCGGCCGACAAATAGGTTAGCGGCGTTCCGTTGAGACCGCCATTGGTGTCGTTGCTGGCGGGCCCCTTCGGCGTGCCGCCGATCCGCATCTTGAAATTGCCGTCCATATCGAACTTCAAAACTAAACCGTCGCCGACTTCTTTGTTCGTCGCCCACGGCATTGCGTTCTTGGGATTGTACCCGCCGCTCCCGGAGAGCCAGACGTTGTCGTTCTGATCGACGTAGATACCGTGCTCGCTGTTCGGCCAGATGCAGCCGGCCTCAACCTTACATTTACCGCCGATGAAACCGGGGTCCGCAGGACCTCCCCAGGAGCGCAGCAACTTGCCGTTGACATCAAACTCCAGAACGGATGGCGCGGCCTTGCAGCAATCGGTGATGGTGCCATACTGGCGCGCCTGGCCGATGCCGTTGACCGGCTGACCTTTCTCGTTGGTAGCGCCTGAGACGGGCCCCTCGAGTCCGGCCTCGTCGTTCGTCAGGCTGCGCGGCCGGTGGTAAACCCAGATGTGATCGTGCTGATCGACATACAGCCCGCCTACTTGGCCGATCATCCAATTGTGTGGCAGCCGCTGCGGCCAAGACGGATCGACTATGAAGTTCGGTGTCTTGCCGGTGCTCGACGCATGGTAAACGCCGCTTTCTTTGGCGAGCCTGTCGAGAGCGCCAGTGCTCTTCAGGACATCGGTATCTGCCGCCACTGCGAGGCTGCTCAGAGTGAGCATCACCGCAGGCAACGCAGCCATTAATTTATGGTGGATCATGATTGTGTTTTCCTTTCAGCGCGCCGCCCAAAAGTGGGCTTAGCGCGCTGAGTCTCTCTGTGGTTGCGCGACTGTGTGATACCGTCGCGTCGGACTACTGCTCCAACACACCGCCTACCTTCGTCGATCCGGTCCCGCTGCAACCCGTCGCGCCATAGCGCAGGAATTTCTGGATGCGTTTGCCTGTGTCGACTTCGGCGGTATAGACGTTGCCCTTGCTGTCCAGACTCACCTGATGTGTCCAGTGGAATTCTCCCGGCGCACGGCCACTGTGACCGAACCGGCCGAGTTCCTGCAGGTTACTTCGATTCAGAATGTAGATGGCCATGTTGGCGTTGTCTGCGATATAGAGACAGCTCTGCGCTTTATCGGTGGAGAAGTTCATGGAAACGGCGGTTCCGATGATGTTGGTGTGATCGCTGACAAACCGCTCGGCGACGAAACCGCATTTGCCGGGCTGGCCGTCAGGATTGCTGCACGCCTTGCCGAGATCGGGACTGTTCTTGTCGAACACCTGAATGCGATCATTGCCCCGGTCGCACACATAAATCTTGCCGTCATCGGCAATCTTTACGCAATGCACGGGATTGCGGAAGAAGGCGGGTTTCTTGTTGCCTTTGGCGGCGTCGTCGATCCATGTGCCAGCGGCCCGCGCACCCGCATCGTCGACAGGATTGGTTCCATAGGCGCCGAAATGGCCAATATATTTGCCGGTATTCGCATCCACGATCAGGACGCGGCGGTTGCCGTAGCCGTCGGCTACATACAGGCGGTTGGTGGCGGGATCGACCACCATATCCGCCGCCAGATACAGGAGTGGCGTGCCGTTAATGCCGCCGTTGGTATCGTTGCTGGCGGGACCCTTAGGCGTGCCGCCGATTCGCATCTTAAAATTGCCGTCCATGTCGAACTTTAAGATGAAGCCGTCGCCGCCTTCCTTATTTGTTGTCCAGGGCTCGGACTTGGCCGCGTTGCGGGCATTGTATGCGCTATTCCCGGAGATCCATACATTGTCGTTCTGGTCGACGTAGATCCCGTGCTCGCTGTTCGGCCAGATGCAACCTGCTTCTTCCTTACATTTGCCGCCGAGGAAGCCGGGATCCGCTGGACCGCCCCAGGAGCGCAGCAGCTTGCCGTCGGCATCGAACTCCATCACAGAAGGAGCGGCTTTGCAGCAATCGGTGATGGTGCCATACTGGCGCGCGTAGCCGATCCCGTTGACCGGCTGGCCCTTTTCATTGGTAGCGCCGGGCGCGGGGCCTTCGAGGCCAGCCTCGTCGTTGGTCAGGGTACGCGGCCGCTGGTAGATCCAGGTGTGGTCATGCTTATCCACGTAGAGCCCGCCTACCTGGCCGATCATCCAGTTGTGCGGCAGACGCTGGGGAAATGACGGATCGACAATGAAGCCCGGTGTTTTGCCGGTGCTGGAGGCGTTGTACACGCCGGATTCTTTGGCTAGCCGGTCAAGCGCGCCAGTGGTCTTCAGGAGATTGATGGCATCGCTATCGGCCGCCATCGCCAGGCCGGTCAGAGTCAGCATCATCGCCGGCAGCGCGGCAATCAGTTTAGGGTGAGTCATGATCTTCGTCCTTCCTTTGGACCACACGCGGCCCCAAGGACGGTGTGGCGCTGGCCTGCGAGCGCAGAGCCGTAAAAGAGTATATACCAATCGAACTGATTTGCAGAGACCCGTTCGGCCGGTTGTTTTGACGGGGCCTAATCCGCGTGTTAACTCTTTAGGAATGTACCCTTTTCAAGCTCTTCGAATGCCTGCTTTAGCTGCTGCTGGGTATTCATGACGATCGGGCCGTACCAAGCCACGGGCTCGTTGAGCGGTTTGCCGGAGACCAGGAGGAACCGAATGCCGTCCGATCCGGCTTGTACTTCCACCTCGTCGCCCCGATCGAAAACCACTAAAGAGCGATTATCGGCCTCCGAAGGCGGCGCTGTATCGAGCCAGCCAACACCTTCGGTTGGCACGGCAAGCGGACCAGATGCGTTGCAGAATTTGCCGGAGCCGGCGAACACGTAAGCGAAAGCGTGGCGGGTGGTCTCGACGGGAAGAGTTTTCTTTCGGCCCGGCGCAATGGACACATCCAGATAGATTGGGTCGGCCGCGACGCCATCGACCGGCCCCTTCTTCCCCCAAAAACTTCCGCAGACGATGCGGACGTGGGTGCCGTCGTCGTCCGCAACTTCCGGAATATCCGGAGCCTTTACCTCCTGATAACGCGGCGGCGTCATCTTCAAAGTGGACGGAAGATTGCCCCACAGTTGGAAGCCATGCATCTGGCCCGCGGGGTCTCCCTTCGGCATTTCCTGATGGATGATGCCGCTTCCGGCGGTCATCCACTGCACGTCGCCAGAGGCAATCGCGCCGTGGTTGCCGAGACTGTCTCCATGTTCGACGGTTCCCGCCAGCACGTAGGTAATGGTCTCGATACCGCGATGCGGATGCCAGGGGAACCCTGCCATATAGTCGTCTGGGACGTCGTTGCGAAAGTCGTCGAGAAGCAGGAACGGATCGAACTCGGAGGTATTGCCGAACCCGAAAGCGCGGCGCAGGTGCACGCCGGCACCCTCCAGAGTCGGTTTGGATTTCAGCAGGCGTTTGACAGGCCGGATAGACATAGTTGATCCTATCGCATGCAGTGCTTCGCCTTTGGCGGCCGATTCGGTCAGGGCAGCTTGAACGCCAGCATGTTTGGTCCCGCGGCGACCGCGATGTACTGCTTACCGCGGAACGTATAACTGATCGCCGGCGCGCGGATCGCAGCACCGGTCTGGAAGTGCCACAACACCTTCCCAGTCAGGGCGTCGAGCGCCATCATATAGCCGTCCGAATCGCCCGTGAAAATCAGTCCTCCGGCGGTGGCGAGCAAGCCTGACGGATTGCTCATGAGCGGGTGCTTCCACTTAAGCGTTCCCGTCGACGGGTCGACGGCATTGACGGAACCGCTGGTCGGCTCCTTAGGAACGGCAATCGCGTCACCGGCCTGATACTGGTTACCTTCGACGTATTCCTGCTTTTCGACGGTGAACAACTGACAGCCGTCGGTGGCGCCGAAATAATAAAGACCGGTCTTCGGGCTATACGCGGTGGCCGACCAGTTGTGGCCGCCGCCGAGGCCGGGGCACACCATATTTCCTTCCGGGGTTGGCTCGCGATTGGCGATCAGGATGGGGCGGCCATCCGCTCCGATGCCATCCGCCCAATTCACTTTGGTGTAGGCCTTCGCCGTGATGAACTTGCCCGTAGCGCGGTCAATCAGGTAATAAAATCCATTGCGATTGGCCTGCGCCACCGCTTTGACCTTGGCTCCATTCACCATCGCTTCGACCAGAACCGGATCGGCTACTGAATCCCAATCGTGGACGTCATGAGGGGTCATCTGGAAATACCATTTAAGCTTGCCGGTGTCGGCGTCGATCGCGACGATGGCGCAAGTATAGAGATTGTCGCCAGGCCGGACTGAGCCATCCATATCAGGACCGGGATTGCCGATTCCCCAATAGATAAGATTCAGCTCAGGATCGTAAGTGCCGGTGATCCACGTCGAACCGCCGCCGGTCTTGAACGAATTTCCGCCCCAGGTTTCGATACCGGGTTCTCCCGCAGTGGGGACGGTATAGAAACGCCAGCGACGCTTGCCGGTAGCCGCGTCATAAGCGTCGATATAACCACGAATGCCCCACTCGGCTCCGGCGGTGCCCACGACCACCATGTCCTTCACGATCAGCGGTGCCGCAGTATTGGAGTAACCCTTCTTGTAATCGTCGATCGTGGTATCCCAGAGCACTTTGCCGCTCTTGGCCTCGAGCGCTACCAGCGTGGACTGGATATTCACCTTAAATAATCGATCACCCAGCATGGCGAACCCGCGATTCACGGTGCCGCAGCACAGGCCTAAACCAGAGGGCACGTATTCGGAATAGCTCCAGACTTTCTTGCCAGTGGTTAAGTCGATGGCCCAGGCGTTATTCGATGGGCCGGTGACGTACATCATGTCGCCGTTGACCAGCGGCGTTGTCTCATTGTTGCCCGGTATACCGGTGGGCTGAATCCAGGCCGGAGCAAGCTGCGCAACGTTACTGGTGGTGACTTGCGTGAGCGGGCTGTAACGCCAGCCGAAATAGTTCTTGCCGTAGGATAGCCAGGAATTCGGATCCTGCTGGGCCTTCACCAAAGTTTCGGAAGTTACCTGCGCTTGGGCTGTGAGCCCTGCCGCCAGCAAGAGCCAGCCGATTTTCTTGACCGATATCATTGAGAATTCGCCTCGCTTCGCATCTTCTGTATATAAGCCACCAAATTATCGATTTCCGCCGGGCTAAACATCTTGCCGTAGTTGTCCGGCATGGTGGAGCGCATTTCCCGGTCAATGGAGATCACCTCGTCCCGCAAAAACGTTCGGTCGTTCCCCGATGGATCCACCAGTCGCGCGGAGAAGTTGTCGAGCCACCGCTCCAGTCCGGTTATTTTCTGGTGGTCGCGAGTTTCCACGGTGATGATCGCGAAACCCGGAGTAATGTCGGCGTTAGGATCAATGATCGACTGCTTCAGGTGTTGCACGGTACTGCGCCGGCCGCCGCGGGTAAGGTCGGGCCCTAATCTTTCGCCTCTCGATCCGATTTGGTGACAGCGGCCACAGTTGCCTTTTCCCCAGAACAGCGCTTCGCCGGCGGCAGGGTCGCCGTTAAGCACCGGTGTGACCACCGACAAGGTGCGGACAGATGTCACGAGCCGCCAAATCTCTTCGCGGCCGAGCGATGAGAAAGACGGCATCTCGGTTCCTT
>JBDTTL010000013.1:0-29266 GCA_039930665.1 Acidobacteriota bacterium | reverse complement strand
AGACAGAGCAGTTGTAACAGGTGATTCTGCACCATGTCGCGCAACGCGCCGGCCCCATCGTAATAGCCGCCGCGAAGTTCCACGCCCACCTCTTCGGCGACTGTGATCGTCACGTAGTCCACGTACCGCCGGTTCCAGATGGGTTCAAACAAGGGATTGGCAAAGCGGAACGCCAGAATGTTCTGTACCGTTTCTTTGCCCAGATAATGGTCGATGCGGAAGATCTGAGATTCTTGAAAGCCGGCGGCGAGCGTTCGGTTTAGCGCTCTAGCCGAGTCCAGGTCATACCCGATGGGTTTCTCGATGACGATGCGCGCCCTCTCCCGGTCGGCCGCGAGACCGGCCTGATCGAGATGTGAAGGGATTTCACCAAACAGGGACGGTGGCGTGGCCATATAGTAAATGCGTTGGGCTTTGGCGCCCCATTCCTTTTCCAAAGTCGCGCACCTGTCGCCGAGGTCCTTATAGGTCGCTTTGCCTTTGAAATCGCCCCGCAGGTACCTTACGTGCATGGAGAAGTCCTTCCACTCCTTGGCTGCGGCTTTCCCGCCACGGGCGAACTTCCTGACGCCCTCGAACAGGCGCGTGCGTAGCGCCTCCTCGCTGAGTTCGACTCGGTCAACGAGAATAATTGAAAAGTGAGTTGGAATTCTCCCGCTCCGCGAAAGGTCAAACAAAGCCGGCATCAACTTCCGCCAAGTTAGATCACCTGCGCCGCCGAAGATGACGAAGATGTTCGGTGGGAGTGGATCGTTTGTGCTCATCGCCTTTGACCCTTCGTCCAGTCCGAATGAAACGTGCCTTTGGCATCGATCCGTTCATAGCTGTGAGCGCCGAAGTAATCCCGCTGAGCCTGGATCAGATTTGCCGGCAGCCAAGCGCTACGATAGCCGTCGAAGTAACTTACCGCTGTCATGAAACAGGGCGTGGGAAGACCCATTTGGATTGCCGCGCAGACGACACTGCGCAGGTCCTGCTGATTGGCCACGATCTTTTTCGAGATTTCCGGGGCCAGTAGCAGATTGAGCAGTTCGGGCCGCTTGCGATAAGCCGATCGAATGTCATCCAGAAGCTCCGCGCGGATGATACAGCCGCCCCGCCAAATCCGCGCCACGGCTTCGAGATCCAGCTGGTACTCATACTTGTCCGATGCGGCCGACAGCACCGCCATGCCCTGAGCATAGGCCACAATCATTGCGGCGTGGAGCGCGTGGCCTAGTTGCTCGATGAAGGCTTGGCCGTTTCCGGCAAACCGCGGAATGGGTCGCTCGAAAGTCTCGCCGAACTTCTCGCGCTGCTCCGTATCTGCCGACAGATTCCGCATCACGACCGCGAGGTCGATTGTCGGGGCAGGTACTTGTAGATCCATTCCGCTTTGTGAGGTCCACATGCCGGTGCCTTTCTGTCTGGCCACGTCCAGGATCTCGCCGATCAACCGTTTGCCGGTCCTTCCATCGACTTGGCTGAAGATGAGACTGGTAATCTCGACGAGGTAGCTGTTGAGTTCTCCTTGATTCCATGCCTCGTAAACATCGTGCAGTTCGTCGTCTCCCAAGCCAAGCCCACGTTTCATCAGATCGTAGGTTTCGGCCAGGAGTTGCATCACCGCGTACTCAATGCCGTTGTGAACCATCTTCACGAAATGCCCGGCCGATCCTGGACCGAGATAGACCACACACGGATCTTCGTTCACTTTGGCGGCGATGGCCTCGAACACCGGGCGGATCCGTTCGTACGCTTCTCTTTGTCCACCGGGCATGATGCTCGGACCATGGCGCGCGCCTTCTTCCCCGCCAGACACCCCCACGCCCATAAATTGGATGCCGCTGGCGGCGAGGCCATCAGAACGCCGGTTTGTATCTAAGTAGTGTGAATTGCCGGCGTCGATGATCAGATCGCCTTTTTGGAGGAGCGGCAAAAGATCCGCTATAACGGAATCCACCGGCGCACCCGCGGGTACCAGCATCATGATGGCGCGGGGCTGGCGAAGAAGCGCGACGAAATCCTTGATCCTGGCTACGGCATGTACATCGGCGCCAGCTGCTTCCTGATGGAGCGCTTCGATCTGCGTGGGATCCTTGTCGTAGCCCGCCACCGGGAATCCGTGATCGGCCATGTTCAACAACATATTTCGTCCCATGACTCCCAGGCCGATCATGCCGAGTTCATGGTGTTGCGTTTCCATTTCAGAGCCTCCATTCGAAGTAAAATCAGCGCTGCCAGAGGATACGAGTGGATTCCAGCGGAACTGCGAGGCCATCGAAATGCGGGACCACTCGCGCGGTGTAGTCGGTGGCAGGACGTTGCCCTGGGATCCGCACTCGATAGGTGTAGCCGCCAGCGACACCTGCCAGTTGTCGGACGCGCTCCATCCCGTGCTTTGCCGGACCATCGCCGTTGATGCCGTTGGCAAATAGCTCTACCCTAACCGCATTCGGATCGAGCTCGTTGAGATAGACCTGAACCTCGAACAGGTTCTGCTCTCCTTTGCTCTCAACCCTCATTTCACCAAAGCGCAACCCGGCCCAATCCTTCTCCACAGAATGATTCCAGTCGGCCATTTGTTTGCCCCCTCCGCCCTTGTGCGCCGCACGCTCACGGTAGGCGGCTGCGGCGGGAAGATAATGTTGTTCGGTATACTCCCGCACAGCGCGGTCCGCGGAAAACCGCGGTGTCAGCCGCGCCATACTTTCTCGCATTCTCGCTACCCACGCGGTGGGAATGCCCTTGTCGTCGCGAGTATAAAACTCCGGAATGATCTCCCGTTCCAACAGGCCGTACAGGGCGTCCGCTTCAATCGCGTCCCAGGCCGGGTCGTCGCCATGTTCCTGGCCATCTCCCAACGCCCAACCAACTTCTGGAGTGTAGGCTTCGGCCCACCAGCCATCCAACTCCGAAAGATTGACGCCGCCGTTGACGAGCACCTTCATCCCGCTCGTTCCGCACGCTTCCCAGGGGCGCCGCGGCGTGTTGATCCAGACATCCACCCCCGCTACCATGTGCTCGGTCAGAAGCATGTCATAGTCGCTAAGAAAGATCACTTGGGCGCGCGCCTGCGGCTGGCGGATGAAATGCACCCATTCCTCGATCAGAGCCTGCCCCGATTGGTCCGCCGGATGCGCCTTTCCGGCGATGATTAGTTGCACGGGACGCTGGGAGTTGCTCAAGATTCGAAGCAGCCGCTGCGGATCGTGTAGCAGCAAGTTCGGTCTCTTGTAGGTCGCAAAACGGCGCGCAAAGCCAAGCGTCAGCGTATGGGGATCAAAGAGGTGCTTGGCCTCCTCCACCGCGGAGGGCGATGCCCCCGAAGCAGCTAATTGCCGGCAGAGTCGCTTGCGAGCGTACTCGACCAGCGGCTTTCTGCCGGCGTTGCGAAACTGCCATAGCTTGGCGTCGGAGACCGGGCGAATGTCTCGTTCCAACGTCTCTGTCGTCCCCAGCCAGCGGTCCTTTCGGCAGCTCTCCGTCCACAGTTCGTCGGCAGGGGCGGAGTCCCATGTGGGCATGTGGACACCGTTGGTCACGTGTCCGATCGGGATTTCGTCCGCCGGCCAACGCGGGAACAGAGGCGAAAAGAGCTGGCGGCTGACTTTCTCGTGCAGACGACTCACGCCATTCACGGCCCCGCTTCCGCGGATTGCGAGATAAGCCATGTTGAAAAGCTCCGTAGCATCTGCCGGGTTCTCGCGACCAAGGGCGAGCAGATGATCCAGACCGATGCCGAGATCTTGGGCATATCCAGCAAGGTATTGTTCGATGAGGGCCGGAGCGAAGCGGTCGAAGCCGGCGGCCACTGCCGTGTGCGTGGTAAAAAGATTGCCGGCCCGCGTAACCGCCAATGCGACTTCGAACGGATGCCCCGTCTGTTGCATGAAGTCTCGGGCACGTTCCAGCACAGCGAATGCCGCGTGCCCTTCATTCAGGTGACAGACTTCCGGTTGGATCCCGAGCGCATGGAGCAAGCGCCATCCTCCGATTCCAAGCAAGAGTTCTTGCTTGAGGCGCAATTCCGCGCCGCCCCCATAGAGTTCGCTGGTAATCCCCCGATGGGCGGGGATGTTTGCCGCGTCATTGCTGTCCAGCAGGTAGAGCTTCACTCTGCCGACCTGGACCTGCCAGGCGCGCAGCCAGACGGAGTATCCAGGCAACGCGATCTCTAACCGCAGCCACTCCCCATTCGGCTGGCGCAGCGGCGTGATCGGTAGCTGTCCGGGATCGTTATACGGGTAGAGGGCCTGTTGCCGCCCGTCTTTGTCAATCACCTGGCGAAAATAGCCCTGTTGGTAGAGCAGTCCCACGCCAACCACCGGCACGCCTAAATCGCTTGCGGCTTTCAATTGATCACCGGCCACATTCCCCAGCCCGCCCGAGTAGATTGGCAAAGCTTCGCTCAGCATGAACTCCATGCTGAAATAGGCGGCACAGGTCAGTGAAGTTCCAAAGGCCTTGCCCTGAAACCACGCTGGCGTCTTCGCCGCGACCCGGCTGGCCTCGATCAAACCATCCACGTTTTTGCGGTAAGCGGGATCAGCCAGCACTCGCTCAATCCGGTCGCGAGAAACCGTCTGCAGTACCACCCAGGGGTTGCGCGTGATCTCCCACAGTTCGGGATCAAGCTGCCGCCAAATTTCGTCGGTAGCATGATTCCACGACCAATGCATATCCAAGGCGAGTTCCGCCAGGGAATCAAACCCTTCGATCTCAGTGGGCAGAAGGTTGTAGATCGGGTGGCTGACCCGAGTTTGTTTGCTCATGATTTGACGCTCCGGTCCGGAGTTGCCGCCAAAGTATTGTTGACCATCGCCTGTGCTTCCTCCAGGATGCGGCGGAGATGATCCTCTCCCCGGAAGCTCTCGGCGTAAATCTTGTAGATATCCTCGGTTCCGGACGGGCGCGCCGCGAACCAACCGCTTTCGGCTACGACCTTCACCCCGCCGATGGGAGCGCCGTTACCCGGTGCGTTTGTGAGGATGGCCCGGATCTTTTCGCCGGCCAAATCCGTCGAGCGGATCTGTTGCGTCGAGAGTCTCGCCAGAATCTTCTTTTGCCCCGGAGTAGCCGGCGCCTCGACGCGGTCGTAAGCAGACTCGCCGAACTCATGTGTGAGTGTGGCGTAGATCTCGCCCGGATCGCGGTCCAACCGCGCAGTGATTTCGGCCGCAAGCAACGCTAGGACGATTCCGTCTTTGTCCGTCGTCCAGACACTACCATCCTGCCGGACGAATGACGCGCCCGCGCTCTCTTCTCCGCCAAAACCAAGCGAGCCGTCGAACAGGCCATTAGCGAACCATTTGAACCCAACCGGCACCTCATAGAGTGTTCGGCCAAGCTTCGCGGCGATGCGATCTATGATCTGGGTGGTCACCACGGTCTTGCCCACCGCCGCTTGGTCATCCCACTTCGGCCGGTTCTGGAAGAGATAGGAGATGGCGACGGACAGGTAGTGATTGGGCGGAAGCAACCCATTGCTTCGGGTGACTATTCCGTGACGGTCATGGTCCGTGTCGCAAGCCAAGGCGATATCGAATCGGTCTTTGAGGGCGATCAACCGTTGCATCGCATAAGGCGAGGATGGATCCATGCGAATCTGCCCGTCCCAATCCACTGTCATAAAATGGAACGTCGGGTCGACGGCCTCATTCACGACGGTGAGATTCAACCCGTAGCGCTCCGCAAGCGGCCCCCAATAGTGGACCCCGGCACCGCCCAGGGGATCCACGCCGACGCTGACCTTTAGACCGCGAATGGCATCCATATCGATCACATTGCCGAGATCGGCAATGTAGGCGTTGAGATAGTCGTGCCGGTGGGTGGTGGAAGCTCGTAGGGCGGCCTCATAAGGGATTCTTTTCAAACCCACAAGCCCGCTCTCAAGAAACTCGTTAGCCGTCGTCTCAATCCAGGCGGTGACGGCGGATTCCGCCGGGCCTCCGTTCGGGGGATTGTATTTGAAACCCCCGTCATGTGGCGGATTGTGCGACGGCGTAATGACAATACCGTCAGCGAGTCCCCTCTTGCGCCCTCTGTTATAGGTGAGAATGGCATGGGAAACGACCGGAGTCGGGGTATATTCATCCCCGCGGGCGATCATCACTACCACTCCATTTCCCGCAAGCACCTCGAGGGCGCTGGCGAGAGCCGGTACGGAAAGGGCATGCGTATCCATGCCGAGAAATAATGGGCCATCGATCTTCATCCGTGCGCGATACAGGAAAATAGCCTGGGTGATGGCGAAGATATGCAACTCATTGAAGGTGTTGTCGAATGCGGAGCCACGATGCCCCGAAGTGCCAAAGGCAACTCGTTGCGCAGGCACTGACGGGTCAGGCGTTTCCGTATAATAGGCCGTGATCAGTCTGGGAATGTCCACCAGCATGGATGTCGCGGCGGGCTTTCCCGCAAGTGGACTGACTTTCATGAGGCTAGCGTCGATTGGCGTGATGACCTCCGCTCCAACGTCTCCATCAGCTTGTCGAAGGGCTTATTGAATTTTTCGACGCCTTCTTTCTCCAGTTGCCGCGTCACCTCGTCGATGCTGATGCCGAGGTCCGGCAGTCGCTCCAACACCTGGCGTGCCTCCTCGAAATTTAGTTCCAGCCGGGCTGTTGGCTCTCCGTGGTCGCGATAGGCATCCAGCGTTTCCGGCGGGGCCGTGTTCACCGTGTCCGGGCCAATGAGGGCCTCGACATATTTCACGTCACTGTAGTCCGGATTCTTGGTGCTGGTGCTGGCCCAGAGCAACCGCTGGACACGAGCGCCCTGCGCGGCCAGTTTCCTAAACCGCTCGCCGCCGAAAATTTCTTTGTAGATTTGATAGGCCATCTTCGCGCTGGCAATAGCGGTTTGACCATGAGTGTTTTTCACGAGGTCTGCCTTCATATCGCCTTGCGCAATCATCTTTTCCAGCAGCGGATCAACTAGCGCATCAATGCGGCTCACAAAGAAACTGGCGACGGACGCCACGTGTTTCACCGGCTTTCCCTGCGCTACGAGCGCTTCGATGCCTGCGATGTAAGCCTCCGCGACTTCTCGATAACGCGGCAATCCAAAGAGCAGCGTCACGTTGACGCTAATGCCTTCGCTGATCAGTTTATAAATGGCGGGCAGCCCTTCCGTTGTCGCCGGAACCTTGATAAAGACGTTGGGTCGCGCCAGTGCAGCCCATAACCGGCGCGCTTCCTCAATTGTTCCTTTGGTATCGTGCGCCAAGTGGGGATTGACTTCCAGACTGACGTATCCGTCCGCGCCATCGGTCCTGTTGTAGAGAGTCCGAAACTCATCCGCGGCGCTTTGCACGTCCCGCTGGCTGATGCTTTCGTAGATGGCCTCAAAGCCTTCCTGCTGCAGCGCCATCGCTCGAATATCGACGTCGTAATCGTGGCTGTCCGCAATCGCCTTCTCGAAGATGGAAGGATTCGAGGTCATCCCCCGGAGTCCATCCTCCTCGATCATGCGCCGCAGGCCGCCGCTGGTGATCAGATCTCGCCGAATGTAGTCCAGCCAGATCGATTGACCAAATATCTCCAGTTGTTGGAGTGGATTGTTTTCCATGATCCTGATTCCTGTGTCTCACTGTTGTTTGCCTGCAGGCTTAATGGCGCAGGCGCTGCCACGGCGGAGATCAATGATTTCCATTCGTGGGTTCCTCTGCGGATTGTTTCGGGAGAGGCCTTCGGTCAGGACTACCAGCGTCTCTGGCAAGGATGCGCTCCGCACCCAGCGCCTGGCAAATTCGTTCCAATCGTGGGGATACTCCGGCATGCGAACTGGAGTTACGCCGTAAGTGAACTGCAGGCCCTGGCAGGTCGTTTCTTCCGGGCTGACAGCCACGATCCACACCGGCAGCCTGAAGCGGGAGACCATTTGCGCGGTGTATCCAGAGGCTGTAGGGACAATGACAGCCGCCGGGGCAAGGTTTCCGACGGTGTGATGGACGTTGCGCGAGATCAGGTCCGCGAGATGGACGTCGTCGGCACGGTCGTAATCGGCGAATGCCTCTCCTCGGTGGACATCTGCGCGACACGGCTCGGTAGCGGCCGCTATCCTGGCGAGCACGCTGACTGCCTCGAGGGGAAACTTGCCCATAGCCGATTCCTCGGAAAGCATTACGCAATCGGTACCGTCGAGGATGGCATTGGCAACATCGGTGGCTTCAGCCCGGCTAGGGCGGTAACGATTCGTCATCGATTCCAGCATTTGCGTAGCCGTGATCACGGGCTTCCCCATCAGGTTGGCCCTGCGGATCAGTTGCTTCTGAACCACAGCCATTCGCTCGATTGGCGTTTCAACCCCGAGATCGCCGCGAGCAATCATAATTCCGTCGGCGGAACGGAGGATCTCATCGAAGTTGGCCAGTGCTCCCGCCCTCTCAATCTTGGCAATGATGAACGGTTGATGCCCGAGATCCGCGGCCGCCTTCCGCGTCGCTTCAACGTCGGCCGCCGTTTCCACAAAGGACTGGCTGACTGCGTCGACACCGTTTGCGAGTGCGAACTCAAGACATTCCTGGTCGTGTTTGGTAAACGCACTGAGGCCCAGGTCGATGCCAGGGAGATTCAGCCCTTTTCGCGAGCGCAACTCGCCGCCTATGAGTACGCGGCACTCGATGTCGAGGCCTGCAACCTTGACCGCCTCCAACTGAATACTGCCGTCGTTCAGAAAAAGGCGGTCGCCCGCCTTGACGACCGCCGGCAATCGCGGAAAGTTCACGGCGACGCGGTGCCGATTCCCCAGTACGGGATCCGTAGTCAATATAAAAGCATCGCCCTCGTTCAACTCGACCGGTTCGTCATCCAACTGCCCGATTCTGATCTTTAGCCCCGGAAGGTCGGCCATGATTGTTAAGCGTTTCCCGGCCGCATCAGATGCACCACGAAGTCTATTGATTGCGGTGCGATGCCACGGAAAGTCGCCGTGCGAGAAATTAAGGCGAGCGACGTCCATTCCTGCATGCAGCATTTGAGCGATGATCTCGGGGGACTCGGAGGCCGGGCCGATCGTGCATACGATCTTTGTTTTGTTGAGTGCCAGGGACATGGAAGGATCAACTCTTGAAGATGCTGTTACAACCGGTGAATCAGGCAGAGACTTTCGCCAGCAGGGCCAGTGCTCGCCTGCAAACGTTCTCTACGGTAAATCCGTATTCGCGCATCAGCACCTCCGCTGGTGCGGAGGCCCCGTAATGGTCGAGGCCGATCACATCGCCCCGGTCGCCAACGTAGCGGCGCCATCCCTGCGTGACGCCCGCCTCCACCGACAACCGTGCGGGGATCGAAGGGGGAAATACGGAGCGGCGATACTCCTCCGGCTGCGCATCGAAGAGTTCCCAACTGGGCATGGAAACCAGTCGCGCGGCAATATTCTGCTTTTCCAGCTCACGCTGCGCATCGACGATCAAACTCACTTCTGAACCAGTCGCGATCAAAATGATTTTCGGGTGACCACCGTTGGCCTCCGCCAGAATGTAGGCACCATGTTTTAAGCTGTCGGCTGCGGCGTAGAGGTTTCGATCCAGAGTCGGCACATCCTGGCGCGTCAGAATCAACGCGACCGGGCGATCCTGCGTCTCGATCGCTACGCGCCAGGCACACGCGGTTTCGTTCGCGTCGCAGGGCCGGATAACAACCAGGCGCGGAATGGCCCTCAGGTTAGCGAGTTGCTCCACCGGCTGGTGAGTGGCTCCGTCTTCACCCAGCGCAATGCTGTCGTGCGTGAACACATAGATAACCCGCTGCTCCATAATGGCGGCCAGCCGGATGGGTGGGCGCATGTAGTCGGAAAAAATTAGGAACGTCGCGCCGTATGGGATGAAGCCTCCGTGTACGGACATGCCGTTCAAGATCGAGCCCATCCCGTGTTCTCGGATGCCGAAGTGCAAATTGCTCCCGGTGTAGCTCCAGCCTCCACCGCTCGATCCTTGCGTGTCGCCGGAGGCCCGATCGGAAGCTTCAAAATCGCCTGCGCCTTCCAGCACTGTGTACGTCGAGGGATCGAGATCGGCCGAACCGCCCATCAACGACGGAAGCTTGGCCGCGATGGCGTTCATCACCCTGCCGGAAGCGACGCGGGTTTTCACGCCTTTCGAGTCCGCCGGAAAAACGGGAATATCTGCATCCCATCCGGTGGGAAGCTCGCCGCCCAATCTCTGCTTGAATTCCTTTGCCAAGTCGGGATATTGCACCGAATATTGCGCAAACATGGCTTGCCACTCGGCTTCCAACTTCTGTCCGTGCGGCACCGCTTGGCGAAAATGGGCGAGCGCTTTCGGCGGGATATCGAAGGGCGGTTCAAGCGGCCAACCAAGATGTTTCTTCGTCAGCTGCACCTCATCCACGCCTAGGGGTGAACCGTGCGCTTCAAAAGTATCTTGCTTGTTGGGCGAACCGTATCCCAAATGAGTGCGGACTAGGATCAGCGAAGGCCGTTTGGTTTCGTTACAGGCCGCACGTAGAGCCAAGTCGATCGCCTCCACATCGTTTCCATCCTCCACCGATTGCGTGTGCCAACCGTACGCCGCGAAGCGCCGCGCGTGGTCTTCGTGAGAGGCGATGTTCGTCCCGGCAGAGAGCGTCACATGATTGTCATCGAAAAGGTAGATTAGCTTGCCGAGTTCCAACTGCCCGGCGAGTGAGGCCGCCTCGGAAGCCACGCCTTCCATCAGGTCGCCGTCGCTGACCAACCCATAGGTAAAATGATTTACGATTTCGAACCCCGGCCGGTTGTAACGCGCCGCAAGATGCGCTTCCGAGATCGCCATGCCCACGCCGTTGCCGAATCCCTGGCCGAGAGGGCCCGTAGTGGTTTCCACACCAGGCGTCACGCCACGCTCCGGATGACCGGGCGTGATACTACCCCATTGGCGGAATTGCTTGATCTGGTCGAGAGGCAGATCATAGCCGGTGAGGTGCAGCAGGCTATAAAGCAACATGGACCCGTGGCCTGCCGAGAGGACGAAGCGGTCTCGATCAGCCCACTGCGGATTGCTTGGATTGTGCCTGAGAAACCTCGTCCACAATGCATAGGCCATCGGCGCCGCGCCTAACGGCAGGCCGGGATGGCCACTATTGGCCTTTTGCACGGCGTCAACAGATAGGAAGCGGATCGTGTTGATCGACAGTTGATCCAGTTGCGCCGGTGCGAGGGATTTCTTGGATGCCGTGCTCATTTGTTAGTCTTTTCCTTCTCGTGGGCAATGTCCATTCCAGGTCCCTTCCGGGCCAAATCGCATGCTCACAACCAGCCGTTCCTAAACCCCGCCCGACGGAGCCCGGCGGCCAGGTATGGGCACTGCCTCATCAGGTGCCAAAGAAACCCGGAACGGTGGTTCTCAATCATCAGGACAATCGGACCCTGGTTCACCCCGAAGTGGTACGGCGACACCCAGCCGTGCTCGCTATGGGTCGCATCGGGATAAGTCGGATTAAAGCTGGCCTTAAAGCCGCAAGGACGATCGATGCGCAAATCGATATCGTCAAAGTGCTTGAGCGCCGGCAGTACAATCTCCGGAGCAAATGGTAGCGAAGCTACTGTCGCCCACGGGGAGATCGTCCCGTCGTCAGGGCCGTAGGGAACGCCGCGCGCGTGGTAACCGTAGAACTGCCGCTCGATTCCGTTCATCCGATGCGTCTGCCAGCCCGGGCCATCGCTTGCAGAAATTCCCCAGCAATTCGTCGCGTAGCCTTCGAACTCAAGAGGGTTGCGGATGGCATACTGTTGCTGCACGTAGGTTGCCCTCCGGCTGTTCTCGAAATAGTCGATTCCCTTATCGATCATGAAGGCGTCCTGGATGCCTCGGAAGTCGATCCAGACATGCGACAGTTGATGGACGAAAAGGGGACCGGAGTAAATGAGCTCCTGATCATAAATTTTCTTCCAGCGATACGTGGATAACCAGGCGAGATAGCTCTCTTCGGGCAGAGGATAAGTGGGCGAGCCGAGTCCCAGCGCGTACACGAGCAAGGCCTCGTCATAGCCTTCCCACCTGTAGGGGAGAAAGCCGAGTTCCGGTGTCCATCCATGGGTGACTGTCGCCTCGCCATTTCGCGCCCAGTTCCAGTCGACGCGCCGGTAGAGCGCGTCGGCCAGCGTGCGAATCTCCGTTTCGTCCTCAGAATCCTCGACGAAATAGATCCTGGCGGATAAAAAACCGGCGAGAAGGAAGGTGGTGTCAACCGTCGAAAGTTCGCAATTCCAGACGCGTCTTCCCGTCTGCATGTCGAGAAAGTGGTAATAGAAGCCCTTGTAGCCAGTTGCGTTCTCCTCCGTTCCTTGGGGACTGTTCCAGAAGAACCGCAGAGTAGTGAGCGTTAACCGTCGCGCGGTCGCACGTTCGATAAATCCACGCTCCACGCCGACCGGATACGCCGCCAAAGCCATACCGGTGGCAGCGATACTCGCGGGACAGTCTTGCGCAGTTTTGTCGGATACCAGACCGTTCGCGGGGTTGTCCTCGTGTTGAAAGTACTCGAACACTCTGCGTTGGAGCGTGTCCAGGAGGGGTTCACTACCCAACACCGGCTCATTCATGGCTGCACCTCTCCTAGAAACGAGCAGAAGGCTCACCACACGCGGGCCGAAATGGGTCGTAACCAGTGCCCACGCGCGGGCAAATGACCATATATGGTCGCAACCCCGATCGCTGGGCATCCAAAATTGAATTAAGAGGAGGCGATCTGCTCCTCAGTCTCCGAATCGCTACGCACATAACTACGCCTTAGCGAGCGAGACTTGACTTTTTCCGTGCGAGACAGCAAAGACAGCGCCCAGGATCAAGCCATAGATCACGTGACCCATAAGGCTGCCGATGGCGACCGGTCGCATCGGCTCCATGGTCAGGGGAGAAAACGGGGCCATACCGAGCACGACGGGCATCAGGATCAGGGCGCCCAGGAACCACCAAGACGTGCCGTACGCAACGCCCCACGCTATGCCCGAACCAACCCCGGAAATACGGCGACCCAGTAGCGCTCCAAACAAGGCACCGATAACCGCGCTGTTGAATAAGTGATACAGCCAGCCTACGGCGATACCGCTGGAGCCCACCACCTTCGCCACCATCTCCATCATGGGCATTTGACCGCCTTCCGGTGTTGGGGCAGTCATCATCTGCATCAAGACTCCGAATACGATCCCGCCGGCCATGCCAGCCACTGCTCCAGAAATTACCTTGCTACGCATTGTCATCTCCTCACTAGATCTAAGATCGCTGCCTAATGCGGTCTTGCGGCCTGACTATGGTCCCGTGCGGTCCACAGTTTGAACAACATCCAGGGCACCGGCAGAACCGACAACAATGAATGTGTATAGGCGATCCGCCTCGACGTCCAATTTTGCGAGCAGCGTGGGCGCTGGCCGGCTGGGTGACCGGATCTCAACAGTGCCCGCCATCATGTCCGCGAAGGACATGATGGCTGTTCTTCCCGAATCCGCTCCATGCAGAATCCTATTTTTCGTGCCCGCTAGGAATAGATCGAGATCGTCCACGTCAGTTGTGGCGTTGATCAGCCGGACCCTGGCCTCTCCCAGGTCGAGCAGGCCCAACTTATCGCTTAAGATCTCCAGCCTGGTCCCACCTTTTTGATCCGGAAACGCGACCAGCGTATAGTGCCGTCCGGGTAGCAGCTCCACGTGGCCGGCCGACAAGTCCTCCGTCCCGCCAGCCGCGCGGAGCTTGAATTGAACGGTACCTCTCGGTGCTTCCTTGTAAGGTGTAGTGCTTTTGTAGGCAACGCCGCTGAAGAACTTCTTGTCGCCCCATACGATGTCCACCCCACTCCCACGGGAGTCGACGTTGACAAGTCGCACAAGAGCGTCGCCGTTCTGCGCGGCTGTCGTTCCTGCCTGCCCCTGCGTCTTTTGACCTTCCGACGTGCTCGTCACGGACGGAGTCATGGTAAGGGAGCACTACAGCCAACGATCCAAACGAACATGGCCAAAGTCGTACCGAACACTAGCTGTCGCATTAAGGAAACCTCCATTAGCTTTAGGCCAAGATCTCAGGTGCTCTTGCAGTCGGGGGGCCAATCTCAAAGAAATTTTAAATCCTGTTTGGTGGCCCGCGTGCACCAGTACAAAGAGAACCGCCTCGGCGAAGCTATGGAAGCCACTCAACTGGAAATCAGCAAACGCAACAGTTCCCTTGCGAGCATGCAGGCGCTGGTGTATCACGGTCCTGGCAGGAACGCATGGGAGGCGCACCCGCGCCCTGTGATCCAGCACTCCGGTGACGCAGTGGTCAGGATCAGCACGACGACGATTTGCGGATCGGACCTCCACATCCTAAAAGGGGACGTTCCAACGGTGACCGAAGGCCGCATTCTCGGCCACGAAGGCGTGGGCGTGATCGACGCGGTGGGAGCGGCCGTCTCTGGCTTTCACAAGGGAGACAAGGTCCTAGTCTCTTGCATCACAGCGTGCGCAAAGTGTGATTTCTGTCGGAAGCAGATGTTTTCCCATTGCCGCCATGGTGGCTGGATCCTGGGAAACACCATTGATGGAACCCAGGCGGAGTATGTTCGCATCCCGTACGCCGACACCAGTCTCTACCTGCTGCCGCCCGGCGCAGATGAAGAAGCGTCGATCATGCTCAGCGACATCTTGCCCACCGGCTTCGAGTGCGGTGTCCTAAAGGGCGAAGTCAAGCCTGGCGATACGGTTGCAATTGTGGGTGCCGGGCCGGTCGGGTTGGCCGCCCTCATGACCGCCCAGCTCTACTCCCCGGCAAAGATCTTCATCATCGATCTCGACGACAATCGGCTGCGAATCGCAGAAACCTTTGGCGCAACTGTGCTGATCAATAGTGCCGAAGGGGACACCGTTCAGCGCGTGATGGATCTTACGGGCGGCGACGGCGTTGACGTGGCGATCGAGGCCGTCGGACTACCTGTCACATTCGATATCTGTCAAGCCATCGTCGCCCCCGGCGGTCATCTGGCAAATGTGGGAGTACACGGAAAGCCGGTGCTGCTGCATATCGACAAACTTTGGGATCGCAATCTCACGTTGACCACCCGCCTGGTAGACACAGTCAGCACACCCCTGTTGATGAAAGCCGTCGAAGCGGGCACACTGACGCCCGGCAAACTTGTGACACACCGGTTCCCTCTGAGCGAAATGATGAAGGCCTACGACACGTTCGGTAACGCCGCTAAGAACGGCGCGCTGAAAGTGATCTTGAACAACGAAAAGGAAAAAACAAATGTCTGAACGAAACGCAGTGGTCGCGATTTTTGGCACCCACGCCGAGGCAGAGGAAGGCGTGAAGGAACTGGAGCGCGCTGGCATTGACATGCATAGCTTGTCGATTATCGGCAAGGACACCCACACTGACGAACAGGTGGTTGGCTACTACAACAGCGGAGACCGGATGAAATACTGGGGCAAGAATGGCGCCCTTTGGGGCGGTTTTTGGGGATTGCTTTTCGGGTCCGCATTCTTCGCCATTCCCGGCATCGGCCCGGTGCTGGTTGCGGGTCCTTTGGTTGCCTGGATCGTGGGTGCTTTAGAGGGGGCCGTTGTGGTGGGAGGCTTGAGCGCCATCGGTGCGGGCCTGTATAGCGTAGGCATCCCGAGGGACAGCATCGTGGAGTACGAATTGGCGATCAAGACAGACAAATACTTGGTGATGGTGAACGGCTCCACCCCGGAAGTGGAAAAAGCGAAAGAAGCCCTTCGCGGGACGCGGGCTATGCGCTACTCTTTGCACCCCTCCGAAGCAGAAGAAGCGGTTGCACGCTAAAGACCGCGATTCACTTGTTGCAACATTCAACGAGTATTCGAGAGGACAACCTAATGTTAATGAAAACCACGGTTTTAGACGGCTTTACGATCCGGGGTACGGATGGTGAGTTGGGAACGATAGATCAGTTCTATTTCGATGACGAGACATGGGCAATCCGGTGGGCTGTTGTGCAGACAGGCGGCTGGCTTGGGAGCCGCAACGTACTCATCTCGCCTCGTTCCTTTCTCCCCCCCGACTGGCAAGCGAAGGCGCTCGACGTCTCCCTTACAAAGGAGCAGGTGAAGAACAGCCCCGACATCGATACTCATCAACCCGTATCGCGTCAGCACGAAGCGCAATTCCTGGGCTACTACGGGTATCCGACTTATTGGGGAGGAGGTTATGCAGCGGGATTATCGTTTCCCCCGCTTCCGCCTCCAAACCCGCCAGTGCATAAGCCGGCGACGGAGCAGGACACGCATTTACGAAGCACGAAGACCGTTACAGGCTACTCCATCCAGGCACTAGATGGAGAGATCGGCCATCTCGACGGATTCCTGTTAGACGACCAGACGTGGGCTATCCGCTTCCTCGAGGTAGCGACTCGGAATTGGTGGCCGGGCAAGAAAGTCTTAGTTTCTCCCGGGTGGGTGGAACGGGTGAGTTGGGAGAAATCGAAAGTTTACGCTGGTCTCTCTCGGGAAGCCATCCAGACTGCCCCAGAGTACGCCGAATCCATGCCGATCACCCGGGCGTATGAAACCCAACTCTATGCTCACTACGGTCGGCAGGCATATTGGCTTTCGGAATCTGAAACGCAAAACAAGAGTACCGCGGGCACTGCCCGCTAAATGACCGACCGCGAAAAAGAACAGTCAACTGATTGGCGACAAAAATATGAGCATGGCTGAATCGAAGACCGTCACTACAGATCCCATTTGCGGAATGACCGTAGACGAAGCAACCGCGCTCCACACCACACGCGATGGGCAGACGTTTTATTTCTGCAGCGAACACTGCCAACAGAAGTTCTTGGCTACTCCCGCCGACACGAAGCCGGAAACGAAATTCGGAGGCTGCTGTGGATGAAACGACGCCTACCCTAAGCTTCCGGATCGCAATGCTGGTCGTTCGCAAGGCATCAAACAGCGTTCTATGAACTACGGAAACGGGTGGATGGGCGGGATGAATGCGTGGGGCGGCGGAATGTGGCTTTGGACCGTGATCGGCGTGCTGGTAGTTGTATTACTCGTCATTTTGATCAACAAAGTGTCCAAGAAATAATCTCGACTTCACGGTCGCCCGCGTTGTACCCGTTACAAGGAATCATGCTGATAAGAGTATCTACTGACAAATCCGTGAGTACGACTGCGGCGGCCCTCCAGACTGCGGTCGAAGCGAATCACTTTGGTGTCATGCAAGTTCACAATCTCAAAGAGACCATGGCGAAGAAAGGCGTGGAGTTCGAGCGCGAATGCATGATCTTCGAGGTCTGTCAGCCTCAACAAGCGAAGAAGGCTCTTGATCGAAACATGAGCGTATCCACCGCCTTGCCATGCCGGATCTCTTTCTATGAGGAGGATGGTAAGACCATTCTGGCGACTCTGAAGCCCACCGTCCTTCTGGCGCTCTTCGACACGCCCCGTTTGGAAGAGATGGCGCAGGAAGTGGAGGACACGATCGTGAAGATTATGAACGAGGCAGCATCTCGCTGATTGGTTTCGTATGCCTACAAAACTGATTCCAAACGTGCCTGTGGATGAAACGGCTGCGCCCCTCCCGGCCGCTAAGGCTGACCCTTCCACAACCAAAGCCATTTATACCTGTCCTATGCACCCGGAAGTGCAACAGGATCACCCGGGCAATTGCCCCAAGTGCGGTATGGCACTCGAACTGAAGACTGCGAAAGCGGGTACGGGAGACGAGGAGAGCGCCGAGTTGCGCGACATGACCCGACTCTTCTGGATCGGCGCCGTGCTGGCCTTACCCGTGTTTTTACTGGCCATGTCTCACCTGATCCCGGCTCTCGGCAGGCAGCCCTGGATCAACAGTGACGCCTCGCGTTGGATCCAATTTGTTCTCGCGACACCGGTAATCTGGTGGGCCGGTTGGCCGCTATTGCATCGTGGCTGGCGCTCTGTCGTGACGCGCAATCTGAACATGTTCACGCTAATCGCGATCGGCGTGGGCGCTGCATTCTTATTGAGCGCCGCGGCGATGCTGGTCCCCGGGATATTCCCTGACACGATGCAACACGGCGGCAAGATTGCCATCTACTTCGAATCCGCCGCGGTGATTGTTGTGTTGGTGCTGCTCGGTCAGGTGCTTGAACTCCGCGCCCGCAGCCGCACCGGCAGTGCCATCAAAGCTCTGCTGAATCTCGCCCCGGCGACGGCGAGACAAGTGGCCCAAGGGGGCGACCATGAGGTGCCGCTCGACCAGGTTAGAGTCGGCGACTGGCTGCGCGTGGTCCCGGGCGACAAAGTCCCGGTTGACGGGGTCCTGATGGAAGGCCATTCGAGCGTGGAAGAATCCATGATCACCGGCGAGCCGCTACCGGTGGAAAAGGCCGTCGGCGACAAAGTGACAGGCGGTACTGTCAACGGCCCCGGAAGTTTTGTCATGCGGGCGGAACGAATTGGCAGTGACACGTTGCTGGGACAAATCGTGAACATGGTTGCGGAAGCACAGCGAAGCCGCGCACCGATTCAAGGCCTCGCCGACAAAGTTGCGGGCATTTTCGTGCCGGTGGTGCTGGCGATTTCGGTGCTCACCTTCGTCGTCTGGATGTGGCTTGGGCCGGAGCCACAATTCGCGCACGCCATTGTGAACGCTGTCGCGGTTCTCATCATCGCTTGCCCATGCGCCCTTGGTCTTGCGACTCCCATGTCGATCATGGTCGGCGTCGGACGGGGAGCGCAAGAGGGCGTGCTCGTGAAAAACGCTGAGGCGCTTGAAAGGCTGGAGAAGGTCACCACGCTCGTCGTGGATAAGACCGGCACGCTTACGGAGGGCAAACCCAAGCTCATTGATATTCTTCCCTCGGCTGGTTTCGAAGGAAAGGAATTCCTGTTTCTGGCCGCGTCGCTGGAACAGAACAGCGAACATCCGCTCGCCGCTGCGATCGTGCAGGGCGCGAAAGAGCAAGACATCGTACTCAAGCCCGTAAAGGACTTTCGCTCAGTGACTGCGGGTGGTGTTGCCGGCATCATCGCTGGCCGCGCGGTGATAGTGGGTAAGCCGGATTTCCTGCGGAACGAAAAGATCACCGGCTTAGAGGAGTTTGAAGCCGTGGCAGTGAAACTTCAAGAAGAGGGCAAGACCGCGATGTTCATCGCCATCGATGGAAAGCCCGCTGGAATCCTGGCGGTCGTCGATCCGATCAAGTCCACCACAGCCGAGGCCATCAGCGAACTCCACTCGCTCGGTCTGCAGATCGTCATGCTCACTGGTGACAACCGGCGTACCGCCGCCGTGGTAGCCAAGCAACTTGGCCTGGATGCGGTGGAGGCGGAAATCGAACCCGCCGGAAAAGTCACCCACGTCAAGAAGCTGCGCTCCGAAGGTAAACATGTTGCGATGGCGGGCGATGGCATCAACGACGCGCCCGCACTTAGCGAAGCGGAAGTCGGCATTGCCATGGGCACGGGTACCGACGTCGCCATGCAAAGTGCCGGAATCACGTTGGTGAAAGGCGACCTGCGTGGTATTGCGAAGGCCATCCGCCTCAGTCGCGCCACGATGAGAAACATTCGAGAGAACCTGCTGTTCGCCTTTCTCTACAACGCGCTGGGTATTCCGGTGGCGGCCGGCGTGCTCTACCCGTTTTTCGGCCTATTGCTCAGCCCGATCATTGCGGGCGCAGCGATGAGCCTGAGTTCGGTCTCGGTCATCGGTAACGCGTTGCGGCTGCGCACGACGAGGTTGTGAAATGCATGACCCAGCCCAGCCTTATTGCCGAACACCCAAAGGGTGAATCTTGGTACAACCAATCGCCTGAGGAGGTGTTGTCTCAACTCGGTTCGAGGGACGACGGACTCACTGCGCAGGAAGCCGCTCAACGCCTCGCGGCTGACGGTCCCAACGAGTTGAAAGAAGGCAATCGCGTCAGCACGCTGAGAATCTTTCTCGGCCAGTTTAAGAGTGTCATTATCTGGGTTCTCATTGCTGCCGGTGCGCTCTCCGGACTGTTGGGACAGGCAGTCGACGCCATCGCCATCCTCGTCATTGTTGTCCTAAACGCCGCTATTGGGTTCTATCAGGAATTCAATGCGGAGAGGTCCATCGCGGCACTCAAGGAAATGACCGCGCCGGTGGCCAAGGTGAAGCGCGAGGGGCAAATCACTTCTCTTCCCGCGTCAGCAATCGTTACTGGCGACATCATAGCGCTGGAGGCTGGCGACGTGGTCGCGGCGGACGCACGCCTCCTGGAGGCAGCTTCGCTCCAATGCATCGAATCCGCCCTAACTGGGGAGTCGGAAACGGTGGGGAAGCGGGTAGCGGCGCTGGAACAAGACGATCTCCCGCTGGGAGACCGCGTGAGCATGGTATTCATGGGCACCAGTGTTGCGGCCGGCACTGGCTCAGCCGTCGTCGTGGCCACCTCGATGAACACCGAACTGGGTCGCATCGCGGGGCTCATGACAGACGTCGAGACGGAAAAGGGCACACCACTACAGCGAAGACTCGACTCGTTCGGGCGCATTCTCGTCTGGGTGGCACTGGGCATCGTCGGACTATTGTTCGGCCTTGGGCTGCTCCGCGGGATCAACCTCTTAGAGCTGTTCATGACCTCGGTCGGTCTCGCCGTGGCCGCGGTGCCGGAGGGGTTGCCGGCGGTGGTTACCGTCGCGCTGTCGATGGGTGTGTTGCGTATGGCTCGCCGAGGCGCGCTGATGCGCAGATTGGCGGCAGTCGAAACGCTCGGCTCAACCAACGTCATCTGCACAGACAAAACTGGCACACTGACCGTCGGCGAGATGACCGTTCGCGCTCTCTACGTCGCAGGCCAAAGATACGAAGTCACGGGAGAAGGCTACGGACCGGATGGCGAAGTCCAATTCGATGGAACGAAAGCGGAAGCGCCGCACCTCGTGCCGTTACATGAACTCGCGACCGTTCTCCTTGCCTGCAACAATGCGCACCTAGTTCAGGATGATGGCGAGTGGAAGACAGTGGGCGATCCTACCGAAGGCGCGTTGCTGGTGGCTGGAGCCAAGGCGGGAGGTGACCGGGAGCTAATCGAAAAGGATCTTCCCAAGGAGCAAGAGATCCCGTTCGATTCCGACCGAAAACGGAGCGCCGTGATCCGTCGCATGACTGAGGGAAGGCTCCGAGCATTCGTCAACGGCGCACCTGGCCCATTGCTGAAACGTTGCACTCGAGTCTACACCAGCACTGGTATCCGCCCTTTGACCCCACAAGACCGGGAACACATCCTGGCGGGCACATCCGCAATGGCAAAGCAAGCCTTACGCGTGCTCGGCTCTGCGTGGCGAGACCTTGACGTGTCATCACCGGCCGACCTCACTGCTGATGCGGTGGAGCGCGAACTCGTGTTTATAGGGTTAACAGGGATGTACGATCCGCCAAGACCAGCGGCCAAGGATACTCTCGCCAAATGTCGCGCCGCCGGAATCCGTGTGGTGATGATCACTGGTGATCATCCGGATACGGCGAAGGCTATCGCGGGTGAAATCGGTATCTCTTCAGCCTCCGATGCAGCGATCGCAGGTGTGGACCTGGATAAGATTTCCGACGAAGAACTACGGCGGCGGACGCCAGAAGTCAGTGTTTATGCCCGCGTAACCGCCGAGCACAAGCTGCGTATTGTTCGCGCACTGCAAGCCAATGGGGCCGTCGTTGCCATGACCGGCGATGGAGTGAACGATGCTCCGGCGATTAAGGGTGCTGATATCGGTATCGCCATGGGCAAAGCCGGCACCGAGGTCACCAAGCAAGCAGCCGACATGGTCATTACAGATGACGACTTCGCCACGATCGTAGACGCTGTAGGAGAAGGCCGTGGCATTTACTCCAATATCCGCAAAACACTTCAGTACTTGCTAGCAGGCAACACTGGCGAACTTCTGCTCATGACGGTTTGCGTAGTCATCGGCCTGCCGACGCCGCTACTGCCGATCCATCTGCTCTGGATCAATCTCGTCACGGATGGCTTGCCGGGGCTCTGCCTGGCGACCGACCCCATCGATCCTGACCTGATGAAACGTCACCCGCGCGCACGATCTGAGCACATCATGAACGGCAGCTTCCTCCGGCCGATGTTCTTCACTGGTGTCCTCACGGCGGGAGTTGCCTTCGCGGCCTACTTTTATGTCCTCACGATGGGAGCCGTGGAAAGCGCACGCACCTACGCTTTTACCGTGCTGGTCTTCGCCGAGCTGTTGCGTTCCTTCGGTGCCCGTAGTGAAACGAAACCGGTCTGGCGGATTTCCCTTTTCACAAACATCAACCTCGTTCTAGTGGTTGCCAGCACGGTCGGCATTCAGGTGTGGAGCCAGCACAACGCGACTCTCGGCGGCTGGCTGAAGACTTCGTCTATGCCGCTCGCGGATTGCCTGGCGCTTCTCGCCCTGGGCGCAGTCCCACTCCTCGTTCTTGAGCTAGCGAAGGTTGTCCGGCTGGCGAGGGTCGACAAGGTGGTTTAAATGGAAACGATGAAAATGGAATCCAAAACTTTGAATGCTGAACTGCTGCACAAGATGGACGCCTATTGGCGCGCGGCGAACTACCTCTCCGTCGGGCAGATCTACCTATACGACAACCCGCTGCTGAAGCGACCGTTAGCACTTGGCGATGTGAAGCACATGCTGCTGGGCCACTGGGGCACCACCCCCGGCCAGAACTTCATTTATGTGCACTTAAATCGGGTCATCAAGAGATATGACCTGGACATGATCTACGTTTCCGGGCCGGGACACGGCGGACCCGCTGTGGTAGCCAATACGTACCTCGAGGGCACGTACAGCGAAATTTATCCCGACATCAGTCAGGATGAGGCGGGCCTCCAGAAACTCTTCCTGCAGTTTTCGTTTCCCGGAGGAATTCCTAGCCACGCCTCACCGGAGACCCCGGGCTCCATCCATGAGGGCGGCGAGTTGGGTTATTCGCTCAGTCACTCCTTTGGGGCAGTGTTCGACAATCCCGATCTGGTCGTCGCGTGTGTCGTCGGCGATGGGGAGGCGGAAACCGGACCGCTGGCGACTGCGTGGCATTCGAACAAATTTCTCGATCCGGCCACCGATGGAGCGGTGCTGCCCATCCTCCATCTCAACGGATACAAAATTGCCAACCCTACCGTCCTCGCCCGCATCACCCGCGAGGAGTTGGAGCAGTTCCTTCGCGGTTGCGGGTGGACGCCCTACTTCGTGGAAGGGCATGAGCCCGAGTTGATGCATGAGGCGATGGCCACCGTGCTCGATACGGCGGTGGAGCAGATCAAGCAGATCCAGCACGACGCCCGCGCCAATGGCAACCTGAAGCGCCCCCGCTGGCCAATGATCGTCCTCAATTCACCCAAAGGCTGGACGGGGCCGAAGGTGGTCGACGGCCTACAAATTGAAGGCACCTTCCGTGCGCACCAGGTGCCGATCTCGAACCCGGCGACTCATCCCGGACACCTCAGGTTGTTGGACGACTGGTTGAGAAGTTACCGGCCGGAGGAACTCTTCGACGAGCAGGGCCGCCTGAAATCGGAACTGGCCGAACTGGCTCCCCAAGGACAGCGGCGCATGGGCGCGAATCCCCATGCCAACGGCGGCATGCTCCTCCGCGACTTGCGGATGCCCGATTTCCGCGGCTACGCGGTTAACGTGCCCTCGCCAGGAGTACGAGGCATTGGCGACACGCACGTACTTGGACGATTTCTGCGGGATGTTACGAAGCTCAACATGGAAATGCGTAATTTTCGGGTTTTCGGCCCAGATGAAACGCTTTCCAATGGATTGGAAGCTCTCTTTGAAGTGACCGAACGGCAATGGGATGCCGCCACCGTTCCAAATGACGAATTCCTAGCACCCGCCGGGCGCGTGATGGAAATGCTCAGCGAACACCAATGCGAAGGCTGGCTGGAGGGCTATTTGCTCACTGGCCGGCACGGGCTCTTCAACTGCTATGAGGCCTTCATCCACATTATCGATTCGATGTTCAACCAGCACGCGAAGTGGCTGAAGGTGACGGCGCATCTGCCTTGGCGGCGAAAGATCGCGTCGCTAAACTATCTACTGGCCTCCCACGTCTGGCGTCAGGATCACAACGGCTTCACCCACCAGGATCCAGGGTTTATCGACCACGTGGTGAATAAGAAGGCCGAAGTCGTGCGGGTGTACCTTCCGCCGGACGCCAACTGCCTGTTGTCTGTGATGGACCACTGCCTGCGTAGCCGGCATTACGTCAACGTTGTGGTCGCAGGGAAGCATCCGGCGCCGCAGTGGCTGACGATGGAGGCCGCGGTTAAACATTGCACCGATGGTATCGGCATCTGGCAGTGGGCCAGCAATGACCAGGGCGTGGCGACAGATGTAGTGATGGCCTGCTGCGGGGACGTGCCCACGCTCGAGACCCTGGCCGCCGTCTCCATTCTGCGCGAGCATCTACCCGAGTTAAAAATTCGCGTGGTCAACGTGGTCGACCTTATGAAACTGCAGCCGCAGTCCGAGCACCCGCACGGTCTGAGCGACGTGGATTTCGACGATCTCTTCACAAGGAATAAGCCCGTGATCTTCGCCTTCCACGCTTATCCATGGTTGATCCATCGACTAACCTACCGCCGGACCAACCACGACAACATCCACGTGCGCGGGTACAAGGAAGAGGGCACCATCACCACGCCCTTCGATATGACGGTGCTGAACGACCTGGACCGCTTCCACCTCGTGATTGACACGATCAACCGCCTGCCGCAAACCGGCGACAAGGGAATCTACCTGAAGCATCAGCTCAAGGAGAAGTTGATCGAGCACAAGCAGTACATCGACAAGTACGGACAGGACATGCCGGAGATCCGGAATTGGCAGTGGAGCACGCCTCAATGAATGCACAAATGTTTGGCGATAAAGCAACGGACGAGGCAGGAACATGACGGCAGACAATCGCATGCCCCTGCGTCTGTACTTCGTCCGGCACGGCGAAACAGGATGGTCACTTTCCGGCCAGTACACCGGCCGCGCCGACATTCCCTTGACCCCGAACGGAGAACAGGAAGCGCGGAAAATCGGAATGCGCCTCCGCGATGTCCCATTTACCTCCGTGTTGACCAGCCCGCTGCAACGTGCTCAGCAGACTTGTACGCTGGCGGGGTTGGGGCCGACACCCGAGATCGAACCCGACCTCACGGAGTGGGACAATGGCGACGACGAAGGCCGCTCTTCAGCGGAGATTATCCAGGCGCGACCGCACTGGAACATTTTTCGGGACGGCTCTCCAAACGGGGAGGCGCCCGGCCAAATTTCAAACCGCGCGGACCATTTGATTGCCCGCCTCCGTGTGAGACAGGGCAACGTTGCCCTCTTCTCTCACAGCCACTTTGGCCGAGTCCTTGCTGTCCGTTGGATTGGGCTGGCGGTGGAACAGGCGCAACACTTCCTGCTCAGCACCGCATCGGTAAGCGTGCTCTGTTACGAGCACGAACAATCCGACCGGCCCGCCATTGACTTGTGGAACTATACCTCCCGCGAAGCGTTCGCTCAGAAAACGGAACAAGGGACTGGCAACGGAGGTGCGACGAAGCAACGGGCAATCGAACGATGGGAAAACGAGGGGGGAGAGATTCCTGACCCGCAAGAGGCAGAAGCATGAAAACCGGCATCAACACAGGGAAATTTCGGGTCCACCCGGGAGGGACGGTCAAACTCGACGGTTGGGCTACGGCGGTCAAGCCATTTTGGAAATCCAAAAAACACTATCACAAGCTGTCAGAGGACATGGTCGAGGAGTTGAGTGATCTGCAACGCCTTCACTACGCGTCCAACCGTTACGCGCTGCTGATCATCTTTCAGGGGATGGACGCGGCGGGCAAGGACGGCGCCATTCGGCACGTCATGTCGGGAGTGAATCCCCAGGGCTGCCAAGTATTCAGTTTCAAACAGCCCAGTGCCGAGGAGTTAGAACATGACTTTCTCTGGCGGACCACGCGCCGGTTACCGGAGCGGGGGCGGATCGGCATTTTTAATCGTTCCTACTACGAGGAGGTGCTGATCGTGCGCGTGCACCCGGAGATTCTCAACAATCAACGGTTGCCGGATGAACTGCCTCATGCCGAGACCATCTGGCTTGACCGGTATCGTTCCATTGTGGACCTTGAGGATCATCTCCATCGCAACGGCACTAGGATTCTCAAGTTCTACCTGCACTTGTCGAAAGACGAGCAGGCAAAACGCTTTCGCGAACGGATCGATGAACCCGAGAAGAATTGGAAATTCGGTGCATCTGACGTTCTCGAACGGGAGAGCTGGCCACTCTACATGCAGGCCTACGAGGAATGCATCAGCGCCACCAGCACCTCGGGGGCGCCCTGGTACGTGGTCCCTGCCGACGATAAGGAGAACGCCCGGCTCATTATCTCGCAAGTCATCCTCGATGAGTTTAACGGACTCAAGATGGCCTATCCAGAGACTACCGACGAGCGCCGCCAGGAGTTGAAATCCATCCGTAGACTGCTCTGAAGCAAGAGAACACGATCGAAAGCAAATCATGAGCAACAAGGCGACTTCTTCGAACTTCGGCGCGGTGACTTCCGTGCGCGGCAGTGTCGTCGATGTGCATTTCGACGGGCATCTGCCGCCCATCTACTCGTTGCTGCACGCCAACGGCGGGAAGATTTCGATTGAGGTTCTAGCTCAGCTCGACGCGCATCGCGTGCGGGGAATCGCACTGACCCCTACGCAAGGTCTCGTTCGCGGTAGCACGGTGGAAGATACGGGCGGCCCGTTGAAGGCGCCGGTCGGCAAGGGAATTCTCTCACGAATGTTCGACGTTTTCGGGAACGCCATCGACCGGCAAGCGGCGCCGGAAGATATCCAGTGGCGCACGGTTCATCGAGCCCCGCCACCCTTGGTACGGCGCACCACCAAATCCGAAATCTTCGAAACGGGGATCAAGGTAATTGATGTCCTTGTGCCGCTCGAGCGTGGCGGTAAAGCGGGCTTGTTCGGCGGCGCAGGGGTGGGTAAGACCGTGCTGCTCACCGAAGTCATTCACAACATGATCGGGCATCAGCAGGGCGTAAGTATTTTTTGCGGCATCGGGGAACGGTGCCGCGAAGGCGAAGAGCTCTACCGCGATATGAAGGATGCCGGCGTGTTGCCGAAGATGGTCATGGTCTTCGGCCAGATGAACGAGCCGCCAGGCAGCCGGTTCCGCGTAGGCCACGCCGCGTTGACCATGGCCGAGTATTTCCGGGACGACGAGCATCGCGACGTGCTCCTGCTCATCGACAATATCTTCCGCTTCATCCAGGCTGGCATGGAGGTATCCGGCCTGATGGGGCAAATGCCGTCGCGACTGGGCTATCAACCGACGATGGGTACCGAATTGTCCCGATTGGAGGAACGCATTGCCAATACGGACACCGGCGCCATCACCTCGATTCAGGCGGTGTATGTGCCCGCCGACGATCTGACGGATCCGGCGGCGGTGCACACGTTTTCGCACCTCTCCTCATCCATCGTGCTCTCGCGCAAGCGGGCGGGCGAGGGGCTTTACCCGGCCATCGGCCCACTGCAATCCAGTTCCAAGATGGCCACGCCCGGCATCGTTGGGGAGCGGCACTACGGCTTGGCGCAGGAAATCCGGCAGACACTGGCGCAGTACGCGGGACTCAAGGACATCATTGCGATGCTCGGTATTGAGCAGCTATCGCAGCAGGACCGCACTGTGGTCAACCGCGCCCGCCGGTTGGAGCGCTTTCTCACTCAGCCATTTTTCACGACCGAGCAGTTCACTGGCCTCAAAGGAAAGCTCGTCAGTCTCAAGGATGCCCTGGACGGTTGTGAACGAATCCTGGCCGATGAATTCAAGGACTATCCGGAGAGCGCTCTCTACATGATCGGGACGATCGACGAAGCCAAGGGGAAAGCCAACGGTGGCAAGCCCAAGGCGCAGGCCGAACCCCAGCCGAAGCCTATCAAGGAGGGTAAACATGCAGCCGCTGCTAATGAATCTTAAGATTCTCCTGCCGTTCCAAGTCTTCGCCGAGAAAGCCGGCGTCTCGCGCATCGTTGCGGAGACGCACGACGGCTCCTTCGGGCTCTTGCCACGCCGGCTCGACTGCGTCGCCGCACTCGCGGCGGGAATCCTGACCTACGAAAGCGAGAGCGAGGGCGAGACCTATGTCGCCGTCGATGAAGGGGTAATGGTCAAGACGGGCTTAGATGTACTCGTTTCGGTACGCAACGCGATTAGCGGTACGGACCTCAGCCAACTACAAGCAGCTGTCCAGGAGGAGTTTCTAACCAGGAGCGCGCAGGAGGAGAGCGTTCGCTCGGTAATGAACAAAATGGAGAGCGACTTCACCCGGCGTTTCGCGGAACTTCACCATGAGTGAATTACCGGAAATCAGGGGCGTGGACCGCAAGTCCGTGTTCAGCCGCGAAGTTGGCGCGAAGGCAACACGCAAGCTGAAGGCGCGTAAGTCGAGGCAAGGCGTTTGGTTTGGCTTGGGCATGATGGGGCTCATCGGATGGTCGGTGGTGCTTCCGACACTGCTCGGCGCTGCCTTGGGGATATGGCTGGACAATCGGCACCCAGGAGGTCATTCCTGGACGCTGATGCTGCTAGTAGGAGGTCTATTTGTTGGCTGTCTGAATGCCTGGCATTGGGTGACCAAGGAAGACAAGGAAATGCGAGAGGACCAGGATAATACTCATGAATGAAATATGGAATCTGGTTGCGGCTTTGTTGACGGGACTCTCGCTCGGTGCGATATTCTTCGGCGGCCTTTGGTGGACCGTTCGCAAAGGCTTCGCGGCCAAACATCCGGCGGCCTGGTTCCTCGGCAGCCTGGTCCTGCGATCGAGCATCGTTCTAACAGGTTTCTACTTTATCGGGCGCGGGCATTGGGAGCGAATGCTTATTTGCCTCCTCGGATTCTTCATGGCGCGCCTCATCGTGACGCGGCTCACTCGCGCGGCGGAAAAGCCTGCGAACTGGGTGCGGGAGGCCTCCCATGCACCTTAGTCCGGATCAGATCGTCTTCTGGCAATTCGGGTTTCTCAAAATCAATGCCACCATTGTGTTCACGTGGGGATTGATGCTCGTGCTATCACTCGGCTCCAGCCTCGTTACCCGCAAGCTTTCCAGAGGCCTGACGCGTTCCCGCTGGCAGAATCTGCTGGAAATCGTCGTTACCGGGATCGAGAACCAGATTGAAGAGGTAGGGCTTAGCCAGCCGCAGAAATATCTCGGTTTTCTAGGCACACTCTTCCTGTTTATTGGCAGTGCCAGCCTATGCACCATCATTCCCGGGTATGAGCCGCCGACTGGCTCGTTGTCGACCACCGCTGCACTCGCGCTGTGCGTGTTTGTGGCGGT
>JBDTTL010000012.1:0-29514 GCA_039930665.1 Acidobacteriota bacterium | reverse complement strand
GCTTCCAACTGTGGCAAACTGGAAGCTTCCCGGAGGCGGCATGGTTGGGCGAACCATTCAGCAATATCAGTTGCTCGAGAAGTTGGGCGCGGGCGGCATGGGTGAGATCTATAAAGCCCTGGACACACGCCTAAACCGCACCGTCGCGATCAAGGTATTGCCCAGCGCGAAATCCGGAGACCCGGAGCGTCGGCGGCGCTTCCTGCAGGAGGCGCAAGCGGCCTCGGGACTGAATCACCCCAGCATTATCACCATTCACGACGTCATCTCCGACGGCGATACCGAGTTCATGGTGATGGAATACGTGCAGGGCAAGACCCTGAACGACCTCATTCCCAAGGGCGGGCTGCGGGTTCCGTTATTGATCAAGTACGCGCTGCAAATGGCGGATGCGCTGAGCGCTGCTCACGCCGCCGGCATCGTGCATCGCGATCTGAAGCCGGCGAACGCGATGGTCACGGAATCCGGATTGGTCAAGGTTCTCGACTTCGGCCTGGCAAAGCTCACCGATCGCGGTGCGATACCGGATACTGGAGACGACCGTACCCGCACCATCGCCACCGCCCCGATGACCGTCGAAGGGTCTATCCTGGGCACCGTCAGCTACATGTCGCCGGAGCAGGCGCAGGGCAAGAAAGTAGACACTCGCTCCGATATCTTTTCGTTTGGCGCAGTGCTCTATGAGATGGCGACGGGCGTGCGCGCGTTTGAGGGCGAATCCAGCCTGTCGACGCTTTCGGCGATCTTGCGCGACGAAGCCAAGCCTATGTCGGAAGTAGCGCCGGACGTGCCGCCCCAGCTTGAGGACGTGATCCAGCGCTGCCTCCGCAAGATGCCGGATGACCGCTGGCAGAACATGAAGGAAGTGCAAGCGGCGCTTTCGACGCTAAAGCGCGAGTCGGATTCGGGATCGCTCTACACCACGAGGCTTTCGGGTGTGCTGCCGCAGCCCTCCATGGGTCCGCCGTCGAGGGGGCCGAAGACGCAGGCTTCCGCCGTCGCAGCCGCCTCCGCAACTGCCGTGCAGCCCACTTCAAGTTCCAAGCTGATGCCGGTCCTGGTCGGCTTGCTGCTATTGCTGCTGGTGGGTGGGGCCGTGTACTTTAAGATGAAGCAGAGCGCCGCGGATAAGCATGCCGCCGAAATCGCCGCGCAGTTGGCGGCTGCGACCGCCGCTCCCCCAGAACCTGCCCCGGTCGAGGCTACTCCCCCAGCGCCACCACCCGATACCACACTCACTAATGACAGTGTTCTCGATATGGTGAACCAGAAGGTCCCCTCGGATCTGATCCTGAGCCAGATACGTTCGGCGGAGAAAACCAATTTCGATTTGTCGACGCCCGAGGTGATTCGCCTCTCGAACAGTGGGGTCACGCCGCTGCTCATCGAGCAGATGCGCAATCCGAAACGGGTTCCGCTGGGGCCGCCGCGCACCAGCGCGCCTCAGAATGCCAAGCAGAACGGCAAGCAGAGCCCCCCGGTGGCTGCCGCGGCGCCCCCTCCCCCGGTCCCGGTTGTGGCCCCGACGCCGGCGCCCGTGTCGATTGCAGCGAACCCCGCTGTGACGCTTCCGCCAACTCCCGCGCCCGCGCCGGTGGTAGTGGCGCCCCAGACCGTAAGTGTGACAGTGCCCGACGCGGCGCCCTTCCGCATGACGCTGGCCGCGGACATTCCGGCGGATGCCGAGGTGGGACGGCCAATCCGTTTTACGGCATCAGAGGATTTCAAGCTGAACAACGTAACCGTGATCGCCAAGGGCTCGCCGATACAGGGCGAGATTTCGGAGACGCCTAAAAAGGGGAAGATCTTCGGGATCGGCGGGAGCAAACTCAGCTTCAAGCTGACGCAGGCGCGGAACACAGCGGGGCATCCGATCGCAGTGCGCGCTCTTCCTTCCGCGAAGAGCGACGGCATAATCCAGCGGCCCGTAGACACCGGACAGAAGACCCCGTCGAAGGACATCGCCGCCGCACAAGGCGCCCTGTACATCGGCTACGTCGACGGCGTGCAGACGGTTTCGGTTCCTAAGTAGCGCTGCTTCGCAGCTCATAGCACTGGCGCGCGATTTCCCACTCTTCTTCGGCGTGGATCACCAGCACCCGCAGTTCCGGCAAAAATTTGAGCTGCTGCGCGGCGCTGTCGCGTAAAGGCGCGCAGTTTTCGCCGACGCCGCCGGTGAATACCAGGGCGTCGGCTCCGCCCAGCACCGCCAGCATCGAACCAATTTCGCGCACCAGACGGTGCAGGTAAATGTCGAAGGCCAGTTGGGCGCGGGGGTTGCCTTCTGCGATCGCAGCAAGAATCTCGCGCATGTCGGAGGAGATGCCGGAGACGCCCGCCAGGCCCGATTGATGGTAGAGAATATCTTCGATCTGATCCGCCGTGTAGTGGTGCCGGCGCAGCAAATAAATCAGGACGCCGGGATCCACCGATCCGCTGCGCGAGCCCATCATCAAGCCCTCCAGGGGCGTGAAGCCCATGGTGGTGTCGATGCTCTTGCCCCCACGCACGGCGGCGAGCGACGCTCCGCTCCCGATGTGACAGGTGATGAGGCGCAAGTCATCCTGCGAGACAGCCGGATCGCGCGCCAGCAATTGCGCGGCGCGGCGGGCGGCGTAGCCGTGGCTGATGCCGTGGAATCCGTAGCGCCGAATTCCGTCTTCGAACCACTGATAAGGGCCGGGGTAGACGTATGCCTCCGGCGGCAATGTGGAGTGAAATCCCGTGTCGAACACCGCGGCTTGGGTTAGATCCGGCCCGAAGCGGCCTTCCAGAAAATCCACGGCGGCCAGCGCGATGCGATTGTGCGCCGGCGCAATGGTGGTCTCCTCTCGAATCGCCGTGCGTACTTCGGGCGTCAGTATCGCAGGAGCGCGAAACTTTCCCCCGTGAACGATGCGATGTCCAGCCAGCTCCACTGGCCCGGGCAGCGACTGCAGCACCGAGCCGAGCGCGGCATCGATATCGGTTTTGTCATCGAGATCGACATTCTCGCTCCACTGGGGCTTGGGAGGCGCGCCCTCCAGGGCGCCGCCGCGCAGGTCCTGGTACCAGCACTTCAGGCTGCTGGACCCGGCGTTAATGACCAGGATCTTCATGGCGGAGTCTGGTGTGCTCGCGCCTCAGGAAGTCCACTGCCAATTCCGGATTTCCGGCATGTCGATGCCGTGGCGGGCCACGTAAAGTTTATGCTCGATCAAGTGATTGCGCAGCGCCAGCTTGGCTTGCTCGGCCTTGTCAGCGAGGCCCGGTACACGAGCGATCACGTCGCCGGCCAAATGGAAGCGGTCAAGATCGTTCATCACCGTCATGTCAAAGGGCGTCGTAGTGGTGCCTTCTTCCTTGTAACCGCGGACGTGCATATTGTCGTGATTCGTGCGGCGGTACGTCAGGCGATGGATCAGCCAGGGATAGCCGTGGAACGCAAAAATGATCGGCTTGTCTTTAGTGAAGATCGCATCGAAGGCTTCGTCGGAAAGGCCGTGAGGATGTTCGCTCGCGGGCTGCAGGGTCATCAGATCGACGACATTTACGACGCGAACTTTCAAGTCCGGAAGATGCGTGCGAAGCAGATCCACGGCCGCCAGGGTTTCGAGCGTGGGGACATCGCCGCAGCACGTCATGACGACGTCGGGCTCGCCGCCCCGATCGCTGCTGGCCCACTGCCAGACGCCCAATCCCGCGGTGCAGTGCACGACGGCAGCATCCATATCCAGCCACTGCGGCGCAGGCTGCTTACCGATCACGACGACGTTTACGTAGTCGCGGCTGCGCAGGCAATGATCCGCCACCGAGAGCAAACAGTTCGCGTCCGGCGGCAGGTAGACGCGCACGACGTCGGCTTTCTTATTCACTACGTGATCGATGAAGCCGGGATCCTGATGGCTGAAGCCATTGTGATCCTGTCGCCAGACGTGTGAAGTAAGCAGGTAGTTGAGCGAGGCAATGGGCTCGCGCCACGGGATGCCGCGCGTCACCTTGAGCCACTTCGCATGTTGATTGAACATGGAATCGATGATGTGAATGAAGGCTTCGTAGCACGAAAAAAAGCCGTGGCGGCCGGTCAGCAGATAACCTTCGAGCCAGCCTTGGCACAGGTTCTCACTCAACACTTCCATCACGCGGCCGTCCGGGGCGATGTGGTCGTCGTTGGGGCAAATGACGGCAGTGGAGGTTCGATTGGTGACATCGAACAGCGCGGTGAGGCGATTCGACGCGGTTTCATCGGGCCCGAAAACGCGAAAGTTGCCGGCGCTTTGATTGTTCTGCATCACATCGCGCAACATGTTGCCCAGCACTCGCGTGGCTTCCGCAGTCGCGGCACCGGGCTTCGGAACGCTCACGGCGTATTCGCGAAAGTCGGGGAGCTGTAAATCTTTTAGCAATAGCCCGCCATTGGCGTGCGGGTTCATGCCCATGCGCCGATCGCCCTGGGGCGCCGCCGCCAAGACTTCCGGCACAGGAGCCCCGACATCATTGAAGAGCTCATCGGGCCGGTAGCTCTTCATCCAATCTTCAAGGAGCTTGATGTGCGCGGGTTTTTCGGCGAGCTCCGACAGCGGAACCTGATGCGCCCGGAAGGTGCCTTCGATCTGGACGCCATCGACAACCTTGGGCCCGGTCCAGCCTTTAGGCGAAATCATGACGATGACAGGCCACGCGGGGCGCTGTCGGAATCCATTCTCACGCGCGTCCTTTTGGATGGCGCGGATTTCGAGAATGGCAGTTTCGAGCGTCGCGGCCATGGCCTGATGCATCGGCTCCGGTTCATGGCCCTCGACGTAATAAGGGCGGTAGCCGTAGCCATTGAGCAACTGGGTCAGCTCTTCACGCGGAATGCGGGCCAGCACGGTAGGTCCGGCGATTTTATAACCGTTCAGATGCAGGATTGGGATGACTGCACCATCGCCCACCGGATCCAGAAATTTATTGGAGTGCCAACTGGCGGCGAGCGCTCCGGTCTCAGCTTCCCCGTCGCCGATGACGCATAGGGCCAGCAAATCCGGGTTGTCGAACACCGCGCCATAAGCGTGCAGCAGCGAATAGCCCAGTTCCCCGCCCTCATTTATGGAGCCAGGAGTTTCCGGGGCGTCGTGGCTGGGAATCCCGCCGGGAAATGAAAATTGCGTGAACAGGCGCAGCATGCCTTCCGCATCGCGCGTCACGTTGGGATAACGCTCGGTGTAGCTGCCTTCAAGCCAGGTGTTGGCAACCATACCTGGCCCGCCGTGTCCTGGTCCACAGATGTAGATCATGTTCAGGTCGTATTTTTGGATCAGGCGATTGGCGTGCGTATAAATAAAGTTAAGGCCTGGAGTGGTGCCCCAATGCCCTAGCAGGCGGGGTTTAATGTGCTCGATGCGCAGCGGCTCGGTCAGCAGGGGGTTCGCGTAAAGATAGATTTGTCCGACGGAAAGATAGTTGGCTGCGCGCCAGTGCGCGTCAAGCCGTCGAACTTCCTCGGGAGAAAGCGAATTCGGCATTTGCTTTCATCCTAGCCGAATGCGGCTAGCGCGCTTCGTACACGGCATTGAAGGCGCAGCCGAAAAGAGTGATCACGCACAAGACGTAGCTCCAGACCAGCAGTGCAAGCCCCGCGCCGACGCCGCCATAGAGCACGTTGTAATTGGCGATATCGCGAAAGTACCAGCCCACGGCCAGCGTCGAGAGCAGCCACAATACAGTGGCCAGAACGGCGCCCGGAAATACAAATCGAAAGGCTTGCTTGCGATTCGGGCCGAAGTAATACACCAGCGCCATGACGATAACGATGGCGACCACGGCGATCGCGAAGCTGACGATCTGGCCGCCGAGTGCGACCCATCCTCGCAGATCGTCACCCCGCGTCACCCCCAGCCAGTAAACGAACGAGCGGCGGGCGCGGTTACCGAGCACAATGAGCGCCGAAGCCCCCAGAATGGGAATCGCCGCCACCAGAACCAGCCACATCGCGACTGCCCGCTCTTTTATAAAAGAGCGGCCGCTAGGGATGCGGTAGATAGCGCGGAATCCCTCGAGCAGACTCATCATCACGCCCGAACTGGCCCATATCGAGAGCGCGACGGCCCCCACCAGAAGCCCGGTGGGCCGGCGGCCCTTGACGGAGAACAACGCGCGCACGATCTCTTCGGTGCCAGGCGGAATCACGTCATAGAGCAGGCGTGCGGTGGTCCGCGCGACCGCATCGGCGTTGGCCTGCACCAGCAGGGCCGCGAGAGTAGTGACTACCGGAAAGAAGGCCAGGAGCGCCGAATACGCAGCGCCTTTTGCAATGCCAAAGCAGCCATCTTGGAATGTAGCCTGGAAAGCCGCGCGCAGGCGGCTCCAGAAACGCGTGAGGTGCCCTACATCGGCCGTATAGATGTTCGGGGAGGAGGCCACCTGACATCATTATCCATGAAGGGCGGGCAGAGCATGGCTGACGAGTGCAGTCCGCTGGCTCAGTTGTCGGTGGCTCCCAACACGCTGGCTCCCATCCGTTGTCGACGAAATTCGCGTAGGTTAAGATGACAACCTATGCTTCTGTCTATCAGGGCTTGTGTGTTGCCCGGTATTCGGCCGGTCCGCGGGGGGCCTGCCTTCCCGGACCCCGCCCACGCCTTCCTGTATTTGGCCTAGAATAGATGTTCGGATTGGTAAGTTCAAGGAGAGTCCCATGAAGCGAATTTTGACTTGGTCATTCGGACTGGCGTTGCTGGTCGCCGCGCCTGCGTTCGGACAGAAGAAGGCGACCGTCGAAGGTGTATCGGAGATGCCGTTCACGGCGGTTCCCAACTTCTTGAAGCTTCCGCCCGGCGAGACTTTCGGCGAATCCGTCGCCGTGGCCACCAACTCCAAGGGCCATGTCTTCGTCTATCACCGCAGTGCCAACACCCGGCTGTTTGAATTCGATCAGGCCGGCAACTTCGTCAAAGAGATCGGCAGCGGCTTTTACGGCTTCGAATTCGCGCATTCGGTGCGCGTAGATAAGGACGACAATATCTGGGCCGTCGATGAAGGCACCAACATGGTCATCAAGTTCAGCCCGGATGGGAAAGTGCTGATGGTGCTCGGCCGCCGACCGCCGGCTGTTGCAGGCGCGACGGCGTATCCCGTTGGCCCGAACACTCCGGCGCAAAAATATATCTTCTGCCGCCCGACGGACGTGGGCTGGGACCCGCAAGGCAACATTTTCGTTTCCGACGGCTACTGCAACAACCGGGTCGTCAAATATGACAAGAACGGCCGCTACGTGACAGAAGTCGGCAGCGAAAAGGTAGGCAAGGGTCCGGGAGAATTTAATCTGCCCCACGGCTTGCAAGTTGACGGACAAGGCCATGTCTGGGTCGCCGACCGCGGAAATGCCCGCTACCAGATATTTGATAACGATCTGAAGTTTATGCGGGAGATTGACAACTTGGGTACCGCCTGGACAGCGTGCATTTCATCCGGTCCCCATCAATACGCCTTTCTCTCGAACTCGAACCCCAACGGGAACATGCCGGGAACCTGGGAGAGCACCGGCGAAATCTACAAGACTGAACTGGACGGAACAGTGCTCGGGAAGTTCGGTCATCCCGGAAAAACGCCGCCCGGATTCCAGGTGGTTCACATGCTGGATTGCCGCAACCCCAATGAGCTGATATTGGGCGAAATCGAATCCTGGCGCGTGCAGAAATATGTTTTCAAGCCCACCAGCGCGCAGTCCGCTGGAGCGCAGTAGGAAGCCGTCAGATCGAGGAGAACACTTATGAAAAAATCAATGCAAGCTCTGTTGGCGGCGGCCCTGATCGCCGGGCTTCCGGTATACGCCCAGAAAAACGCTCCTGAAATCAATTTCGATTCCGTCCCCAACGCCCTGCAACTTCCCTCCGGGCTCTATCTCGGCGAAGTAGGGGGCGTGGCGACGAATTCGCGCGGCAATATTTTTGTCTATACACGGACGGGACATCCCACCATCACCATCGGAACCGCGCGGCCCTTTGCCCACGGTGGCTCGCGCCTTTTTGAGTTCGACCCCTCCGGCAAGTACGTTCGCGAAATCGGCAAGGACTCCTACGGCTTCATGTTCGCCTCCCAGGTCCGAATCGATCCCAGCGACAACATCTGGGTGGTGGATCAGATGACCAACATGGTCATGAAGTTCAACCCGCAAGGGCGCATCGTCATGTTGCTCGGACGAAAAGCCGAGAATGTTACTGTTCCAGCGCGTTCGGCCACGGGCGACGGCGCGGGACGACCGACTGACCTTTTCGATCGCCCGACTGACGTAGCGTGGGACGCGGCCGGCAATATTTTCGTGGCCGACGGCCTCAGCAATGCGCGAGTTGCGAAATTCGATAAAGATGGCAAGTTCGTGAAGTCGTGGGGCAAGAAGGGCACCGCGAATGGGGAGTTCGCCAATGTCCGCAGCATCGCAGTCGACGCACAAGGCAACGTTTATGTGGCGGACGGCGGGAACAAGCGCATCGAAGTTTTCGACAATGACGGCACCTTCAAGACCTCCTATAAGGATGTTGGAAATGCGCAGGCGCTGTGCATCACCAAAGGAGCTAATCCATTCCTTTACGTCTCGAATTCCAATCCTCCGACGGACATTGACCGCGACGGCGAAATCTATAAGATGAAGCTGGACGGGACCGTGGTGGGCAAGTTCGGCAAGGCGGGCAAGTTGCCGAAGGAGTTCGGAACGGTCAATGCCATCGACTGCCGCAATGCGAATACGCTCTACGTGGGCGAGGTCGGCAATCTACGCGTGCAGAAGTTGATGCTGCACTAAAATCGGGGAGAAGCGGGCCGGAAACGCACGATAGTTTTCGCGCCCGCATCCCGAATCGAGTCGCGCGGTCAGACGACGCGCAGGATCTCCCGGTTTCCTGTGATCCAAAGCTCGGTGTACCCGGCCATGCGCTCACGATACGCCGGACTGCCGATGACTTCCTGAATCCTTTTCTCGAATTCCGCGAGGGTCTCGGCGGTGTGCTCCATGACTACGGTGTTGAGGTTGCCGGTCATGTCGGTCATGACGCGCACGTTGGGCATCTGAAACGCAGCCGTTGCTTCCTTTAATTGCGCCGCCAGCTTACCGGCGCAGCCCGGCTTTGCGATGAAGGTGTTACGAATAACAAACATTGGTTTTTCTCCTGTCGAGCTATTCTGGCGGGTTGATCGACAGGAAAGCAAGGGCCCCGGGCCTGCGGAGAGCCTTCCGAACGTTTTGTCCTTTTTAATTTCGATCCATTCTCCTTGCGACGAACTTTTCCTTTGAGGGCCCTCTTGGCCGGCATTAACCCGTGAAGTCTCCCTTTAAGGGGGAAGCCCGGCGATCTTGGAGACCGCCTACCGTGCGGGACGGAGTTCCAGTGCTCCGCTACTACCACACCGCTTTTACGCTTTGCGAAAGGGTCTAGAATTCCGCTCACGTGGCCCTTGGCCCCCGGTGGGTGGGACGGGCTCTCACGCGATCAAGGTATGACGGGTTGTTGGCTTGAGGCGGGAAGGCGAATCGCGAGGTGGTTGATGCGAAGGCAGAAAGCTCTATCGGGAAAGACGTGAAGGCATTGAGAAGATGGGGCGGACTTAGTGCTGGTTACAGGATAAGGCGCTGACGTAGGCTTTGCTCGCGGACGCCAGCGGCTCATTCGCAAGAACGGCTTTTCTTTGGACAAACCAACGAATCGCGCCGATTCGTCATTTTGGCGGTTTGCGTGTTTTTCAATCAAGCGCCCACTCCACTTTCCACAACGCGGTTTCTCCCCCCTTGCATGATCGCTGGTGACAAGGGCTGTTACCGCCAGGAATCAGATACAGCGCCCGGCGTGTAAATGGAAACGATAGACTTGGACAGTTGGCAGCGCGCTCCGAGTTAATTTCATGAGTAGACTTCACCAGTACTGGTACGATGCACGTTCGAGCTTCTGGTTCGTGCCCGGGCTACTGATTCTAGGGGCCGTTGTGCTCGCGATTGGTTTAGTGGATGCGAGTGCCGCTATCGATCCACAAACGCTCAACCGGTGGCCGTTACTTTTCGGCGCCGGCGCAGCGGGTTCGCGCGGACTGCTCGCCGCCATCGCCGGCTCGATGATCACGGTGGCTGGGGTTGTGTTTTCGATTACCCTCGTCGCTCTCTCGCTAGCGTCCAGCCAGTACACGTCGCGAGTCCTCCGTAACTTCATGCGCGACCGCATTAACCAAGTCGTTCTCGGGGTGTTTGTCGGTATTTTCGCGTACTGCCTTGTGGTCCTCCGAACCATTCGAGGAGGAGACGAAGGTGCGTTCGTTCCCGCCTTGGCCGTGCTGGCCGGGTTGCTGTTGGGGTTTGTCGGGATCGCGTTTCTGGTTTTCTTCATCCACCACATTTCGACGTCAATTCAGGCGTCCCAAATTATCGCCGCGGTCTCCGACGAGACGCTACATGCCGTGGACACTCTGTTCCCGAAATGTGTTGGTCGGGAGGCCGATGACGATATCGAGACGGAATCAGGCCCGGTGGAGCACACGTGGCACACTGTTTGCTCCCTGCAAACGGGATATATCCAGCACATCAACACTGCAGAATTGTTGGCTTTCGCCCAGGAGTGTGGAACGGTGATCCGGATGGAACGGTGTATCGGCGAGTTCGTGATTGAAGGAACTCCGGTGATATCGATCCTCGGTACCAATCGACCGGACGAACAGGATTCCCGCCGACTCGGTTCCGTTAGTACGGTTGGGCGGCAGCGAACGATTGAACAGGACGCCGCGTTTGGAATTCGGCAACTCGTAGATGTTGCGTTGAAGGCCCTGTCGCCCGGGATCAATGACACTACAACGGCGGTCATGTGCATTGATTACCTGACGGCGATTCTGATCCGGCTGGCTGATCGTCGGATTGAATCCCGGTACAGATCTGAGGATGGCGAGTTGCGCGTGTTGACTCGTGGCCCCACATTTGCAGGTTTGGTGGCGGAATCGTTCGATCAGATTCGCCAGAACGCCGCCGGCAACGTGGCCGTTCTCTGCCGGCTACTCTGGTCACTGGAAACGCTGGCTGATCGGACTTCGACGGTATTACAACGTGGCGTGCTTCTCGACCACGCGCTAGCCCTGGACGAATTGGTTCGTCGCAGCATCCCGTCAGAGTATGATCGACAGCCCATCATTTCGCGATCAACCCATCTAACTACTTTATTAGACGTGCGCAGCAAGGCCTCTAGCCCGGTTGCTCCGTAAAAAGGCTTGGTCAATCCGGCTGATCAAAGCTCCAGTACACGACGTGGCGATAATCTCCGGGTCAATATCCAACAGCAGATGGCCCGCTGAAATGACGTCCTGATCCCGGCCGTGTTATTCTGGAAAAGATCTTGGTAGAGGAGCGAGGGCCATGAGTAGCCTGGCGCGTGATTCCGGCGAATCCCGGAGCGCTTGGTGAAGGGGGCAGCCTTGCCGAAATCGCGGCGCGGGTAATTGAAGGTTCGGCGCGCGGCGGTTGGGGGGTCTGGTTAACACCGGCCCACTGTCATTCGGAACGTGGAAATGCGACGGGCCGGGTGGAGCGCTATCGGGAAGCGGCTAAGTAGATACAGGTCCGGGCTCGCCGGGCGCCGCACACCCCGCCTCCTCCCTTCCCCAAAATGTTGTGCCGGATTATTTATGAATGCCTCGGGTATGAATGCATTTGAGCTGACGCGCGCGCTAATCGATATCGATTCGGTAACTCCCAACGAAGAACGGGTGGGCGTGTTCCTGTCGGATTATCTGGGGGCGCTGGCGGAGCGCACGGGCGGCCGCGTGGAACGGCTGGAAGTGGAGCCCCATCGCTATAACGTGCTGGCGTATTGGGATGCGCCGGTGGTGACGTTTTCTACACACATCGATACCGTGCCTCCATTTTTCGCTTCGCGCGAGGATGAGGAGTTTATCTGGGGGCGCGGGGCGTGCGATACGAAGGGCATTATCGCGTCGATGATATTCGCGGTGGAGGCGCTGCTGGCGGCGGGCGAGCGGCGGGTAGCTCTGCTGTTCGTGGTGGGCGAGGAGCGCAATAGCGCGGGCGCGCACGCGGCGTCGAAAGATCCGCGCGGCGGCAGGTTTCTGATCAATGGCGAGCCTACCGAGAGCAAGCTGGTTTTGGGATCGAAAGGCGCGCTGCGGTTTGAGATTATCGCGCAGGGGCGCATGGCGCATTCGGCGTATCCGCACCTGGGCGAATCGGCAATTGAGAAGCTGCTGGATGCGCTGGAGCGGGTGCGCAAGGTGGCGCTGCCGCACGATGCCGTGCTGGGGCATAGCACGATGAACATCGGCACCATCCAGGGCGGGCGCGCGCCGAATGTGATTCCGGATCATGCGATGGCCGAGGTCTTCTTTCGCCTGGTCGATGACGGTAACAGCACGCGACGCGCGGTTGCGGAAGCAGTGGCGGGGAAGGCTGAGGCGAAGGAAGTGTTGTGCATTCCGGCGGTCCACATGGGACCGCTTGGGGGGATGGAGACTTGCGTGGTGGCGTACACCACGGACATTCCGGCGTTCAACGGGGCGTGGGGCACGCCTTACCTGTTCGGGCCGGGCAGCATTCACGTAGCGCACACTGACCAGGAGCGAATTTCGAAGCGCGAGTTAACGGCGGCGATTGACACATATCAGGCGATCGCCAGGGAACTGCTCGCCAGGGAACAGGTTGAATGATGAGTGAACAATATAAGGTCGCGATTGCAGGCGTCACGGGAGCGGTGGGCGTCGAATTTCTGCGTTTGTTAGAAGAGCGGCATTTCCCGATTTCAGAGCTGCGGCCGCTGGCATCGGCGCGGTCGGCGGGAAAGACCGTTCGCTTCGCTGGGCGTGACGTCGCGGTGCAAGAGCTGACTGAGGACAGCTTCGAGGATATCGACATCGCGTTTTTTAGCGCGGGCGGTTCGATCTCAAAGAAATATGCACCGATCGCGGCGAAGGCGGGCGCGGTGGTAGTGGATAACTCGTCGGCGTTCCGCATGGACTCGAAGGTGCCGCTGGTGATTCCGGAGATCAATCCGGAAGCCATTGCGGGGCACGACGGCATCATCGCGAACCCAAACTGCTCGACCATCATCGCGATTGTGCCGTTGTGGCCGATTCATAAGAAGAATCGCATCCGGCGGTTGATCGCGGCGACATATCAGGCGGCATCGGGAGCGGGCGCGGCGGCGATGGAAGAGCTGCGCGAGTCGACGCGCGCGCATCTGGAGGATCGCGAATACGCCAACACCGTGCTGCCGCATCCGTACGCCTTCAATTTGTTCAGCCACAACTCGAAGATCGATCCGGCGACGGGCTACAACGAAGAAGAAACCAAGATGGTGCAGGAAACCCAGAAGATTTTCGGCGATGCGGACATTCGCATTAGCGCGACCTGCGTCCGCGTGCCGGTGCTGCGGGCGCATTCCGAGGCTCTGACTTTTGAATGCGAGCGCCCGATCACCCCGGCCGAGGTACGCGAGATTCTGGCGGCGGCGCCGGGCGTAAAGCTGATCGACGATCCGGTGAAGAACTACTTCCCGATGCCCAAGGACGCGTCCGGCCAAGGCGACGTTTTGGTAGGCCGCATTAGGCAAGATACCAGCGACCCGAGCGGCAAATCGATTGCGATGTTCGTGGCGGGCGATCAATTGCTGAAGGGCGCGGCGCTGAACGCAGTGCAGATCGCCGAGGTGATGGTAGCAAGGGGGTTGCTCCGAGGAGCAGCAGCAAAACGATGATCGTGATGAAATTCGGCGGCACGTCCGTCGAATCGGCGGAAGCAATCGAACGTATCGCGGGCATTGTGCGGGACCGCCTCGCTCGGCGACCGGTGGTGGTGGTGTCGGCGATGGGCAAGACCACCAACAGGCTGCTCGCGATTGCCGACGCCGCGGTGGCGGGAGAGCGCGATCAAGCGCTGGCATTGCTGGATGAGCTTCATAGGTTCCACGCCAAAGAGTCGGCAGGTTTGAGCGTTGAAGATCAAATCGACGCGCACTTTCAGGAACTAACCGAATTAGTAAAGGGCATCGCCGTGATGGGGGAGATGACTCCACGGGCAAGCGATGCGGTTTCCGCGTTCGGCGAGAGGCTTTCGAGCGTCATCGTCACGGCGCGTTTCCGCAACTTGGGAATCGATGCGGCGCATCTGGATGCGCGCACCGTGATCGTCACCGATCGACGCCATACGCAAGCGGCGCCGAATTTCGCGGAGACCTATCGGCGCGCGTGTGGGACGATTCCAGCGCTGGCCGCGAAGCGGGTGGTGGTGATGGGCGGCTTCATCGCATCAACCGAAGACGGCGTGACCAGCACGTTGGGGCGTGGCGGGTCGGATTATACGGCGTCGATTGTAGGCGCTGGGATTGGCGCGGAAGAGATCCAGATCTGGACCGATGTTGACGGCATGCTGACTTCGGACCCCACGATTCTGCCGGGCGGATACCGCGTGAAGCAGTGCTCTTTCGCGGAGGCGGCGGAGCTGGCATACTTCGGCGCGAAGGTGTTGCATCCGGCCACCGTGCTGCCTGCCATTGAGAAAAACATTCCGGTGCGGATTTTGAATTCGCGGCGGCCGCAGGTGGAAGGGACGCTGATTACGGCGGAGGCTCCGCGCTCGGCGAGTCCAATTCGTTCGATTGCATGCAAGCGCAATATCACCTTGGTTAACATCGTCTCCACGCGCATGCTGATGGCCCACGGCTTTTTGAAGCGTATTTTTGAAATTTTCGACCGCTATGAAACGCCGGTGGATATGCTGGCGACGTCGGAAGTGAGCGTGTCGCTGACCATCGACAACACGCGCTCACTGGCAGCGATTACGCAAGAGATCGAAGAGTTCGCGGACGTAATAGGGGAGGAGGGCCAGGCCATCGTGTGCCTGGTGGGAGACAACATACGGCACACGCCCGGAGTGGCCGCGCGGGCTTTCACAGCGCTCAAGGACATCAACGTCCGTATGATTTCGCAGGGCGCATCGCGGCTGAATATCAGCGTGGTGGTGGCGGCGGCGGACCTCAAAAGCGCGGTAGAATCGCTGCATCAGGAATTTTTCACGAACCCGGACCCGGCGGCGTTTGAGTGACGGCTCCCATGAAACTGGCAATCATCGGTTACGGGAAGATGGGACGGCTCATCGAGCAACTTGCGCCCGAGTATGGATTCACGGCCACCGTGACCCTGGATATCGGTGATGATTTCGCGAAGGCCGCGGGCTGGGATGTGGCGATCGAGTTCACTGCGCCGGAAGCAGCCGTCGGCAATATCGAAAAACTAGCGGCGATGAAGCTGCCGGTGGTGGTGGGGACGACGGGCTGGCTTTCACAGATGAATCAGGTGCGGGCGGCTGTGGATAAGAATGGCAGCGCGCTGGTGTGGAGTCCCAATTTTTCGGTGGGCGTGAATGTGTTCCTGCGCGTGGTTCACGAGGCCTCGCGGCTGCTGGCGGATGAAAAAGAGTACGGCGCGTGGGCCTGGGAAATTCATCACGACACCAAAAAGGATGCTCTCTCCGGCACCATACTCAAACTGGTGGAAGAGATGAGAGCGGCCGGGTTTCCGCGGGATATCGATATCAGCTCCAACCGCGCCGGACGGCACCCGGGAACGCATGAGATCGGTTTCGATTCGGCGGCGGATACCATTACGCTACGGCATGAGGCGCGGTCGCGCGAAGGGTTCGCACGCGGGGCGCTTAAAGCGGCACAATGGATCGTGGGCAAGCAAGGGGTGTTTGAGTTCGGCGACGTTTTATTTTCCAAGAGGTGATTTATGTTCAGAGGTTGCGGGACAGCGCTGGTTACTCCGTTCAAAGCGGATTTGTCTTTGGATGAAGCCGCGACGCGGCGGTTAGTCGAGCGCCAGATTCGCGAAGGCATCAACTTTCTAGTGCCCTGCGGGACGACGGGCGAGAGCCCCACGCTCACGCGCGAAGAGCATCTACGCGTGGTCGAGATCGCGGCGGAGGAAGCTCGCAAGGCCGGCCGCAAAGTGCCGGTGCTGGCGGGCGCGGGCGGCTACAACACGGCCGAAGTGATCGAACTCGCAAAGGAATTGCAACATCTGGGCGTCGATGGGCTGCTCTCGGTGACTCCGTACTACAACAAGGTCACGCAGGAAGGTTTGTATCGCCACTATCGGGCCATCGCCGACGCGGTGCCGCTGCCGATCGTGGTCTATAACGTTCCCGGGCGAACTGGCGTGAATGTGGAAACGGCGACGCTCAAGCGTCTTTCGGAAATCGAAAATATTTGCGGAGTGAAAGAAGCATCGGGCAACATCAGCCAGATGGCTGCGATCTGCCAAAACATGCCGGATACATTCGATATTTTGTCGGGCGACGACGCGCTCGCGATTCCCCTGTGCTCGCTGGGCGGACGCGGCGTAATATCGGTGGTCTCGAACGAGATTCCGGGGGAGATGACGAAGCTCACGCAGCTGGCCATGGCCGGCGACTTCACGGGCGCGCGCGCGTTACATCGCCAATGGTTCGCGCTCATGGAAGTGAATTTCGCGGAGTCGAATCCGATTCCCGTGAAGGCGGCCATGGCGATGATGGGCTTGTGCGAGCCGGTCTACCGCCTGCCGATGTGCCCGCCGCTGCCGCAGACGCAATCGCGGATTGAAGCCGTGCTCAAGCAGACGGGACTGCTGGCAGGTGCGCTGGCGGGGGCCAGGACCAGAAATGCAAACTGAGATCGAACAGCTATTCGACCACAAACCATCCACATACACGCCCGAACATTTTGACCTGTTTTATCAGTTCAAGCGCAAGCTGAACTCGGGAGAGGTGCGTGCGGCGGAGCCCGACGCGGCGGCGAAAAACGGCTGGCGCGTGACGCCGTGGGTGAAGAAAGGAATCCTGCTGGGATTCCGCATGGGCTCGATTGTCGATATGTCGATCGACCGCTCGCGGCAACCTTTTTTCGACAAGGCCACGTACCCGGTGCGGCAGTTCAGCGCGGATGACGCGGTGCGGATCGTGCCGGGAGGGTCGAGCATTCGCGACGGTTGTTTTATCGGGCGCGGCGTGACATGCATGCCTCCGATGTTCGTCAACGCGGGCGCATACGTGGGCGACAATACGATGATCGATTCACACGCCCTGGTGGGAAGCTGCGCGCAGATCGGAGAGAACTGCCATATTTCGGCGGCGGCGCAGATCGGGGGCGTACTGGAACCTGTCGGCGCGATGCCCGTGATTGTCGAGAGCAACGTGATGGTGGGCGGCAACTGCGGCGTGTATGAGGGAACCATCGTTAAGGAACGCGCGGTGCTGGGGAGCGGCGTGATTCTGACGCGTTCGACGCCGGTGTATGACGTGGTGCGGGACGAGGTCTTGACGGCGACGGACGATGATCCGTTGGTGATTCCGGAGGGTGCGGTGGTGGTCGCCGGGTCGCGTGCAATCCACAAAGGCAAGGGCCAGGAGTGGGGAATTTCGCTGTACACTCCGGTGATCGTGAAGTACCGCGACTCGAAGACCGACGCGCGGGTGCAGCTAGAAGACTTCCTGCGTTAGTCGACGATTGCGAAGGGGCTAGCGGCTTCCGCTTCGGCGGTTTCCGTTGCGCCGTCGAGATCCAAGTATCGCGGATCGAGCAGGCGGCCGGTTTGGATATTTCCCATGGCCGAGAGCAGCGTCTCTTTCAGGTGAGGGTATTCCTTCTCGATCTCGCCAAACATATCACGCAGCGTTCGGCGCACGGTGCCCGTGCGCTGCGAACAACCACACGGGATCACCGGCGCTCCGAGTGACTCGGCAAATCGCGTCGTCAGATCCTCCGTCACATACACCAGCGGCCGGATCAATCGGAAATCGCGCTGGCGCGAGTAAGTGATGGGCGGTAGGGCGCTGATGCGTCCGGTGAAGAGCGCGTTGCGCAGGAACGATTCGCAGAAATCGTCGGCCGTGTGGCCAAATGCGATGACGTTGGCGCCCATTCCGCGCACGATCTGGTACACGGCGCGGCGGCGATAGCGGCTGCACAGATCGCAACCGTGATCGGGCTGCTCGTCGATCAGTCGCAGCGAAGGATTATCGGTGTGATAGGTCCACTCCACGCCGCGGGCCTTGAGATATTCGCCGAACGGTTGGATGGGGCGCAGAAACTTTCCTTGCTCGACTGTGAACGCGCAGACGGTGAAATCAATCGGCGCGCGCTCCTTTAACAGGAGCAGTGCTTCGAGCATCGTGACCGAATCTTTGCCGCCGGAGAGCGCGACGGCCACGCGATCCCCATCGCGAATCATCTTGAAGCGCGTGACGGCCTCGCCCACCTTGCGCAATAGGGCTTTTTCCAGTTCCAAATCACTATTATATGGTCTAACAGGTTGCGGAAAAACCGGCGGGGGATCTCGATCCCCTTGCTTGGATTGATAGAGTGTGAGTGATTCGTGCCGGTTTGGACCGGCGCGAGCCGGTCAGGTGAGACGGTTTGGCCGGCTCAGGCCGCAGCTTGCGCCAGGTTTCGCATCCGCACCAAGTTGAACGGCGCCGCCGCGAACGTGAACATCCATCCCACCCGATCCCGGCCGCGATGCCGCGTCTTGCGCAGTCCCGCAATGGTCTTGATCCAACCGAAAATCTCCTCAACGCGCTTGCGCTTTCTCTGGCTGATGTAGTAACCCTTATGCCGCGTGGTGCGGGCGTCAATCGCACTGCTCCGATGCCGGTGCTGGTTCTGTGCCACGTGCGGGGTCACTGCCGCTTCCCGCAGTTTGCTCACGAAATCGCGCGTGTCGTAATTCTTGTCGCCGCCCAAGGTCACCTGTCGGGTGCCGCCGGGAATGCGCGCCGCCATGTCCAACGCCGCCTCGCGCTCGGCCGTTCCCGTGGCCCGCGTCAGCCGCGTATCGACAACCAAGCCGTGGCGATTCTCCATCAGCACGTGCCCCAGATAACTCAGCTTAGATTCGCTCCCGCCCGACTTGCGATACAGCAGCGCCTGCGGATCGGTGGTGGATTGATGCGTGTCGTTGCGGCGCTTCTCGCCGTGAAAGTTCACCGTGGGATTGCTGCCTCCGTCCTTCGGTGGCTCGGGTGGCGTGTCTTTACGCTGAAAACTTTTCTGCCCCGCCCACGCTTCGATCAACGTTCCATCCACCGTGAAGTGTTCCTCCGACAGGAGTTGCTGCGCCCGCGCCTGCTCCAGCACTTTCTCGAAGAACCCTTGCGCGATGTGGCCCTTCAGCAGACGCTCGCGATTCTTGGTGAACACCGTCACGTCCCACATCCGGTCGTCCATGTTGAGCCCCACGAACCAGCGATACAGCAGGTTGTAGTCCAACTGCTCCATCAACTGCCGCTCGCTGCGGATCGTGTAGAGCACCTGTAACAACAGCGCCCGCAGCAGTTTCTCCGGCGCTATCGATGGCCGCCCCCGCTTCGCATACAGCTTGGCGAAGCGTGGCGAGAGCTCTTTGAGGGCCTCATCCACCATCTTCCGCACCGGCCGCAGCGGATGGTTCTGCGGCACCCGCTCCTCCGCCGAAATGTAGCTGAATACGCCACTCTGTTGTTCGTCGTCACCGCGCATATTACTAAGACGACGCCCGCGCTTCTCGCGTCACACTGGAATCTGATTTTTTCCGCAACCTGCTAGGTCGGCCGGCTCTCCTGCTAAAGTGAGATTACATGAATTTGTACGATCTAGATCCCGGACCGGAGAGCCCGGAAGTGATTCGGATGATCGTCGAGATCCCGAAGAACTCGGCCAATAAGTACGAATATGACGGCAAGCTGGGCGTCTTCCGCCTGGACCGGCCGCTCTATTCGCCGCTGCACTATCCGGGAGATTACGGGTTCGTCCCGGGTACTATCGCCGACGATGGCGACCCGCTGGATGTGCTGACCATGATGTCCGAGCCAAGTTTCACCGGATGCCTGATCGAAGTGCGGCCCTTGGGCGTGCTGGACCTGGTGGACTCCTCCGAGCGCGATCAAAAAATTTTGGCGGTGCCCAAGAGCAGTCCGCGCTATCAGGAGATCGCAACCGTGGATCAGGTTTGGCCCCATATGCGCCGCGAGATTGAGCACTTCTTCACCATCTACAAGGAACTGGAAGGCAAAGAGACGCGGATCGACGGATGGCGCGGACCCATCCATGCGCGCAAGCTGATTCTGGATTGCAGGCAGGCCTACCTGGACGCGAAAGCGAAGGCTGCCGTCACGCGTGAATAGCGCCGCTGAATCGCGCTTGCGGGTGGACTTAAAATTGGAGGGGGACGAACGTGAAAAACACTTTCAACAGGTACACCTTCCATGCCGTTGTGCTGGAGTTGGCACTAACCTCTACACTGGCGATAGCCCAGAAACGGGAAGACTTTCTTTCCATCCAGCGCGACGTGGCGCAACTGCAGGATCAGGTAAAACGACTGCAAGCCGGACAGGACCAGAAGATCGCCACGCTTGAAAGCTTGATCCGGCAGGCGCTGGAGGAATCGAGCAAAGTCTCATCGGCCGCGTCGGGATTACAGCGCACCCTCACCGAGCGACTGAATGAGCAGCAAGGGCTCGTGGAAGCGCCCATCGCGGCGCTAGGCACTAAAGTAGATCAGTCGGGCGACGATCTGCGGGCCGCCCGCGAGAACCTGGCGGACCTGACGCGCCGGGTGGCGAGTCTCGACAATAAATTGGCGGATATTTCGAGTGCGGTGCGGACTCTGAATACACCGGTAGCAGCGCCTCCACCGCCTCCGGGCGGCAATGCGGCGGCACCTGCGGCGTCGGCCGCACCAGCCGGCGTGACGGCGGACAGTCTCTGGAAAAAGGCCGTTCGGGATTACACAGGAGCAAGGGACAAGCAAGCGCTGAGCGAGTTCGCCGATTTCACCAAGTACTTTCCGGAGGACACCAACGCCGCGGAGGCGCAGTATTATATGGGCCTCATTTACGATCACGCGGAACAATATGACGATGCGGCGCAGGTGTTTGAAGCGGTCACGGAACGATATCCGGAAAGTCCGAAAGCGGTCGACGCCCTGTATATGAAGGGCGTCGCGTATCAGAAAGCCGGAAGCGATAAGAGAGCCATAGACGCATACCGGGCGTTCGTGAAACAATATCCGACCCATGCCAATGCGCCAAAAGCGAGGACGCGTTTGCGGGCTCTGACGGCTTCAGGGACAAGAGCGACCAAGAAGAGGAAGTAGCGTACCACTGGCATCTGGCAGCTTTCTCGCGCCGCCACACATGCGGCATTGCGGTTATCGCCCGTAATAGTCGTGATAATGGCGACCTCTTCGATTGACTCCCCGATCAACTGCACCCATGTGGAGAGGCTGCTGCATCCGGAAAGTGATCTGCGTACCACGCGGCACCCGAACCGCGCGGCCCTGAACTTCTCCTCCGGCAATTGCGCCAAAAATGGTGCCGATCAGACTGTTATCCCCTTGGGATTCAACCCGATTCCGATTGGTGTCGATTCCATAGCGTCGTCCGCTCACTGTCACGGAATCCAGATCCAGGATTAAATCGTTGTCCCGCGCCACACGCACGATCAACTCAACGCGCGAGCCGCGTGGGATAGCCAACCGGCCGTTGCTTCCGCGAACATCCTGATCGACCCTTGCCCGGAAAATACGGTTATCCGTTCGCTCCACATTGATCGGTTCTGCGGTGCGAACGGCGATAAGGGTGCCGGGTTCAATGGTGGTAAATTGACCTCTATCGCGATTGTCACCGCGGTACCTGTCGTTATTCTGGGCAAAAAGCGCTGGTGACAAAAGAAGGGCCAGTACGACGGAGGTGCCGCTCAAGACTTTGGTTAGCGAGTGAAACCGCGTGATTGATCTGGAAAGCATGTTTTAACTCCTTAGCATCGTAACTTGCACGCCGACGGCCATATCGACTACCGGCGCGGTTTGCTCAAAAATGCGGCGGGCCGCGAGAGCCCGAGACGCAAATCCGGCGACCGGTCTAAGGAAGAACGAGGAATGTGGCGGCCGGTGGTTACTAGAAGTTGACTTAAACTAGGACTATGCGGAAATCCCGACCATTGCTTTCGTTCATCGCCTGTCTGATCGCGCTTTGCCTCGCCGCGCCGATAGGAGCTCAGACCAAGAAAGCCGCCGACAAAGCCACAGCTAAGTCGGCTCCGGCGATGCCTGCTGCCAAGTCCGGCGCTGTGCTGGATCTGAATAGCGCGAGCGTTGAACAACTAAGGGAGCTGCCCGGCATCGGGGATGCGTATTCAAAGAAAATCGTCGCCGGCCGGCCGTATCAGCGCAAGGACCAACTGGTTTCGAAGAACATCGTTCCCCAGGCAACCTACGACAGGATCAAAGACCTGGTGACCGCCAAGCAGACAAGTGCGAAAAAGTGACGTAGCGCGCATATTTTGCCAAGTCAATGCTGAAGCCCACCATTTTCCGCGAGTATGACATTCGCGGCGTCGCTGAAACTGAGCTAGCAAGTGCGGATGTCGCCGATCTGGGCCGCGCTCTGGGAACCTACATGCTCCGCCAGAGCGGACCGCGCGTCAGCCTGGGACGCGATTGCCGGTTGAGTTCGCCGCGGCTGCACGATGCGTTGCTCGAAGGCTTGCAGTCGACCGGATGCGAAGTCACCGATATTGGCGTGGTCCCCACACCGCTGCTGTATTTTTCAGCGTTGCATCTGGAGGCGGATGGCGCCGTCATGATCACGGGCAGCCACAATCCCAGCGAGTTTAACGGCTTTAAGACGGTGTGCGGCTCCGGGTCGCTGCACGGCGAGTCGATCCAGGAGATTCGACGCCTGATCGATGCGCGCGACTTCGCGACAGGGCACGGCACGCACCATTCGATGGACGTCATTCCGGCCTATCTGGATGAACTTTCGCCGCAGTTCACGTTCGAACGCCGCATCAAAGTTGTGCTGGATGCGGGCAACGGCACAGCGGGCCCGGTCATCCATCAACTTCTGAAAAGACTCAACGTCGATGTGACGGAGCTGTTTTTTGAGATGGACGGCCACTTTCCGCATCATCATCCCGACCCCACAGTTCCCGCCAACCTCAGAGATTTGCGCGAGACTGTGCTTACCCAGAAAGCCGAGATGGGCATCGCATTCGACGGCGATTCGGACCGTATCGGAGCCGTGGATGAAAACGGCGAAGTAATTTACGGCGACCTGTTATTGCTGATCTACGGCCGTGAGATTCTGACGCGTAAGCCGGGCGCGACATTTATCGGCGAGGTTAAGTGTTCGCAGCTTCTCTATGACGAGCTGAAGCGATTGGGCGGCAATCCGATCATGTACAAGACCGGCCATTCGCTGATCAAAGCCAAGATGAAAGAAGAGCATGCGGAACTGGCGGGCGAGATGTCGGGCCACATGTTTTTCGCCGACCGCTACTTCGGCTATGACGATGCGCTCTACGCGGCCTGCCGCTTGATCGAAATCGTCGCGAAATCCGGGAAGCCACTGTCGGCGCAGTTAGAAGGGCTGCCGAAGCTGATTTCGACGCCGGAAATCCGGGTGGATTGCCCGGACGAAACCAAGTTTGGAGTGGTGGCGCGAGTGACTGAACAGTTTCGCAAGACGCACCAGGTCATCGATGTGGATGGTGTGCGGGTTTTGTTCGCCCAGGGCTGGGGGCTGCTTCGTGCGTCCAATACGCAGCCGGTTTTGGTGATGCGCTTCGAGGCTGCCAGCGAAGAACTGCTGGCGCGCTACCAGGGCGAGGTTGAGGCAGCACTGGCCCGGGCCAACCAGGCGGCGGCTTAGGCTGAACTTCGGCGAAACACCAGTACCGCGTTCAATCCGCCGAATGCGAAAGAGTTGGAGAGCGCCCATTCGATGGCGGCCGCGCGCGCGGTGTTGGGAACCACGTCCAGCGCGCAGGCCGGATCGGGCTCCGTGAAATTGGCGGTGGGCGGAATCACTTCGTCGTCCAGGGCCATCAGCGTGGCAACCGCTTCGAGCGCCCCCGCCGCACCCAGCGCATGTCCGTGCATGGATTTTGTGGAACTCACCGGCAATTTATCCGCGCGGGCGCCGAAGACTTCGCGAATGGCTTGCGCTTCGGTGACATCGTTGGCGAGGGTACCGGTTCCATGCACGTTGATGTAGCCGATGGCGGCGGGTTCGACGGCAGCGTCCTCGAGTGCGGCTCGCATGGCGCGCGCTGCTCCCTGGGCGAGAGGCTGAGTCAAGTGATGAGCGTCCGACGACATGCCGAAGCCCACCACCTCGCCCCATATCCTGGCGCCACGCGCCTGTGCGTGTTCGAGCGGCTCCAGCAGCAGCATGGCCGCGCCCTCGCCCAGGATCAAGCCCTTGCGATCGCGCGAAAACGGACGGCAGGTATCTGGCGAAACGATGCGCATGGCTTCCCAGGCCTTCAAGAATCCCAGAGAGAAGGGCGCTTCCGATCCACCCGCAATGGCTGCGTCGACGACGCCGTGCCGTACCATCCAGAACGCCTGGCCGATCGCGTGGTTCGCTGAAGCGCAGGCTGTCGAAACGGTATAGGACGGCCCCACGATCCCGTACTCAAGCGCAATGCGGCTGGTGCCCGCGTTAGCCATGGTGCGGGCGATGGTCAACGGATGAATGCGTGACGAACCTTGGGCGTAGAGGCTATGGAATTCGCGGTCCTCGCTGGTCTTCCCGCCCGCCGATGTGCCGGTGACGATAGCCATGCGGGCTCCGAACGCGGGCGTAATTGTCAACCCGGACTCGGCCACAGCCTCGCGCGCGGCGATCAACGCGAACTGCGCGAAGCGATCGAGAAGGTCGGCTTCCTTCTCGTCCATGTAATCTGAGGCACGGTAGTCCGGCACTTCGGCTGCATTGGGAAATCGCAGCGCCCCTTCAGGGATCAGCCTCATCGGCCGAATCGCGCTATGCCCATCCCGCAGCGATTTCCAAAAGGCCGCGCGCGTCGAACCGGGCCCCGCAATGACACCGATGCCTGTCACTGCGACACGGCGCGTCATCCCTGGTGGGCAGCTTTTTTCGCAGCCACCAGCTTTTCAATGCCCTCCACCATTTGGCGGACGGATTTGATCTGCACCGCCTGGTCGTCGGGAATCGAAATGTCGAACTCGGTCTCAATGGCGAACAGAATATTCATGCCATCGAGCGAATCGAATTTCAGGTCCGCGAAAGTCTGATCGATTCCGATGGATTCCGGCGGCAGGTGCTGGGTCTTGGCAATCACGTCGATCGCGCGGGCGGCTAACACATCGTTGGCACTCAGCTCTGGGGGCATAAAATCCGACTGACGGTTTCAAACCGCAGTCCGCGCTCCTTCAATGCGGGAATCATTGCGTCTACGGCAGCGAGAGTGACGCCAATGTCGGGCGCCGGCTCGGTGGTCCGTCCGTCGTGGAGACAAAAAATGTGACCGGCGCGGGCGCGCTCGACGACCAGTTTTGCGACGCGCGGAGCGGGCCACTTCCAATCGCGGCCAATCGTGCCCCACATCACTCCCAGCAGCCCCAACCGATCTTGTGCGCTCTTCAATCCGAACCATCTTACCCCATAAGGCGCGCGAAACAGGCGCGGCGTCACGCCGGTATGGCGGAGAATTTTTTCTTGCGCTCCGGCCAGCTCGCGGTAGATCAAGTCGCGCGAGCAAAAATCCAGCCGTGGGTGCGAGTCGGTATGGTTTCCGATTTCGTGGCCCGCGGCAGCGACGCTGCGCGCGATCCCTGGCAGGCGTTCGACGTTTTGACCACACATGAAAAAAGTGGCGGGTACATTATGATGCGACAAAATTTCCAGGAGTTGTGGAGTAGATTCGCTGGGCCCGTCGTCAAAAGTGAGCGCTATCGCCGGGCGGTTGCGGTTGCCGTGATAGACCGAGGGTCCGAAAACGGAAGAAGAGCGGCCGCGCACGGCATAGGCCAGCAGTCCGCCCGCGGCGAGCAATCCCGCGGTTCCGCCTATCAGCGCCCCGTTCGGCATGCAATCATGATACCGCCGCTGAGCCGACTGCCCCGCGACTGCTACGGCTTGCGGGACGCCATCCAATCCGCCATTGCAATGCTCTCCGGATCGCCCGTCTCGCGCAGTCCGTCGATCGCGCCTTGCCTATCCAGAGCGGGGCGGTTCTGGCCGACCTTCCATTTACCTTCCAGCCGCGAGATGGGAATTTCGATCCCGATGATGCCCTTCAGTTGACCCTGAACGAAATCCGCGGGCGCGTCGTCGACGCTCCAAGGCTCCGCGAACCGCGCCTCGTGGTGTTCTGTTAAGGCGCGGACATTTCGCTCCAGCAGGGCTGGATCTTCAAAGATCTGGAGCGGCCCGTGCGCGTGGACCACGATGTAGTTATAGGTGGGGACTACTTTCCCGCCGTCCTCCTTGGTGGGATACCAGGAAGGCGTGATGTAAGTGGCCGGCCCTTGAAATATGGCCAGCGCGGAAACTGTAGGAAGCGAATCGCGCCACTGCGAATTCGAGCGTGAGAGGTGGCCGCGCAAGGTCCCGAGCGGACCGCTGTCGGGATCGATGATCAGCGGTACGTGATTCGCGATCAGGCCTTCCGATCCTAGCGTGACCAGCGCAGCGAGGGAATGCTCGCGTATTAATTGATGCAGGACCTCCGTCCGCTGTTCCTGAAAGTGGGGAGGATTGTACATGGGAAGGCTCTGCTGGCCGCGGCGGCAGCGTTAGCGCGGAACGAACTGGAAGTCCGAGAGCCCGATTTCGTCGCCGCCCTGCGTCACGAATGCGAACTTGCCCTCATTAAATTTGCGGCCGGGTTCCTTCCAGGTATCCAGGACCAGCCAGTTAGCGCCGCTCTGGAGGCGGTTCACCAATTGTCCCGGCGACACATCCACCTGCACCGTGTACGACAGGTCTTTGTCGTTCAAGCTGTGGTCGAACTTGCCCCGGTCATAGGTTTTGCCGCCCTCGATTACTTTGGACGAAAGTGACTTCCGGTCCAATTCAAAAAGATCGTAGTTCTTGGCATCCACATACTGCACGGCCCAGCGGATACGGCCGCCGCGGAACAAACTGCCGCCGTGTAGCAGGCGAATCGTGAAGGTGAAGGTCCCGTTGGCGGGCAATTTGAAGGGAATGACGCCTTCTCCCTTGTGCACCCACAGGTCGCCCTGCTTGGTCCAGGCGTTGGGGTCTTCGAAGTCGGCCATGCCGAAAAACTTGGGCTGGGGCGGAGGGGCGGCCACCACTTTGGCGAGAGCAAGCTGCAAGGAGTGGCTCGCACCCGCGGCCACTTGCAAGCGCTCGGTCTTATCTGTATACCCGGGCGCCCGCGCGGTGAACACATAATTGCCCGCGGGCAGGTCCACCTGATTTCCGCGCAATTCGCGGTTCTGCGTCTCGTCGGCGCGATGGTAAATCACGGACGCGTCGGCCGGCGTACGGCTCAAGCGAACAGTTCCGATAGCCGGCACCAGTACGCCGTCGCCACCCAACACCGCCACTGTGCGCCCCGCCACGAACTGGCGCTGGGTCCGCTTGGGCATGAACTGATCTTTGCGCAACTCAACGGTATGCTCGCCGGGAGGCACGCTGTTCGCAGCGAAGGAGCCGTCGGCGCCTACCACGCCAAGAGACTTCTGGTCCAGGAATACCTCGGCGCCCGGCGTCGCCTCACGGATTTGCAGGATCGCGACCTTCGGCACCGGCTGCAGCTTGAATTCGAGGCGAATCTCCGAGCCCTTCTTGACGTCGGCCGTTTGCGCGGCGGCCAGCTCGAATCCTTCCTTGGCGACGCGCACGTCCACGCTCCCTAACGTCGGGATTCTCAATTGACCACGCAGCGTCTTTCGTGGATATTCCTTGCCATTCACAAACACACGCACGTTGTCTTCGGCGGTGGAAACGATGAGCGTCCCGATATTCCGGTCGGATTTCAGAAACGCAGTCAGCATCGGCGCGGGACCGAAGCTTTCCGCAAGGACGTGTTGATCCTTGCCTTCGCCCACGGCAATTTGATTCACACCCGGCTGAAAGCCCGTCAGGTCGACACCGGCTGTGTTTGCATCCGCCTGTGGCTGGCCGTTGAGCGCCAGCTTCGCCGGACTGTTGGTTACCACACGTGCACTGCTGCCCATGCTCGATACCAGCACGGCAATCAGGTTTCGCGCCGTGACTGGGCCAACGACCGCAGGTTGCTGAGCGGCGGAAATCTCGACCGGGAACGAGGCATCCGCGCCTTTCGATGTGATCTTTACCGTATGTTTTCCGGCTGGCACGTCGTTTAGAACGAATTGTCCGTCTTGCAGTTCCGTCGGCGATTGATCGTCCAAAATCACTTGTCCCTGCGGCAGGTCCGTCAGAATGCGTAGCGTCTGCGGCTGCGCTTCCAGCTTTATATCGACGGACGCAGCCTGCGAAGCCGTAACCTTCACGCTGCTGGCGGACGGTTGGTACCCATTCAAGAATGCCGTCACCTGATACTCGCCGGGTGGCAGCGGCACGGAGCAATCTGAGTTGCACTTGGCTTCGCCATTCACGCGAATCGCGGCGCCCGGCGGCGTGGTGGTCACGCGAACTTCTACGGGGTTTACCAGATTCCGTTGACGCGCCCGGTTCACCAGAAGCACCAGGACCACGATAGATACCAGGGCGCCCACAACCACGCCTACCAGCAGCGCACTTTTCCAAGCGGTGCCCGCTCCCGGCGGCGGGAGCGGCGGAGGCGGTTGAACTGGGTGGTCCCCTGACGCCGGCGGCGGGGGAGGCGACTGGAAGGCCGAAGACGTGGTCGCGGGATCTGGTTGGCGTGCCAAAAGGTCGGGAGCGGTCGAAACCGGGATCGTGGGAAATGTTGAAGGATCGGATTCGGGCAATGGCGGGGGAGGCGGCGACGGCATCCCCATCTGAGAAATGCCCTGCATGGTCTGTCCCAACTGCTTCAGCACCGTGCCGCGCGTTACCACCCGCTGCTTTACTTCGCTGGCTGCAAGCTGGACTTCGAAATCGCCCGGATGCTCCTTCGCCAATTCGTCCACACGAAAGAAAATCGGCTTGAGCCCCGCAAGTTCTGTGGTCTCATCGATCTGCTGGTCGAGGAAATGCAACTCATCGAGCGGATTGAAATTTTCCGGTCCCACGGCTTTATCCTATCGTACGCTGGCTTTCGTCTGGTCCCCGCCCTCGCGGGTCCAATTGGGCGACGCCCTGACGGCGGTCTTCGTTACACTAGATTCATCGGATGTCGCGGGCCGGAAGTTCAGAGCTTTCTTGCCAGCAGCAGGGTCATATCGTCGGCCAGTTCGCCGTCGCCGGACCATTCGCGCACACTTTTCCAGACGGCTTCCACAATCTGGTCTTCACGCAAGTGGGCGTGCCGGCAAACCAGTTCGGCCAAACGCTCCTCACCGAACATCTCGCCGTAGGCGTTTTCGAGCTCGCTGACGCCATCCGTGAAGAATACCAACAAGTCCCCGGGGAGGAGCTCCACCCGGCTCTCGGTGTAGCACGCCGCCGGAAACGCGCCGACTACCATTCCATTCACTTCCAGGCGCTCTACCGGGCGCTCTACCGATCCGCAGCGCACCAGCAGCGGCGGCAAATGGCCGGCGTTGCTATAGGTGAACGCGGTCGAGTAGCTCAGCCATTCAGCTTCGCCCTCACAGATCCGTACGGGCGGATTT
>JBDTTL010000011.1:0-29752 GCA_039930665.1 Acidobacteriota bacterium | reverse complement strand
CCGCCGCCGCGCCCTTCGATTATTCCGAGTGGGGATCTACGATTTATGGTGGATGGCTGGCCGTCGATCAAGCCGCCGTGGCGATCACGGAAACGGCGCCGCTTCTTTTAACTCCGGGACGCCGCTGTCAGAACGGCAGACCCGTCCCCGTGGATCGCGCCGATTGGAAGCAGTACGTAAGGGAACTCGCGGAAGTAGGTAAACTCGCCCACCGCGCATCCCAGGCGAGGGACTTCGAAGGATTCGGCGATATCAGCGAAAAGCTAAGTGATGCGTGTGCGAACTGTCACAAAGTTTACCGCGACAAGGGCGGCACCGAGGGGAGTGGAGGAAACCGTTGCCAGCCTGCGACAGAGGAGAAATAATCATGCGCCTGATGCCACTCGTTTCCACAGCCTTGGTGCTCTCTGTTTCCGCACCATTGCTCGCCCAGGAATGGGTTGAATTTGCCAGCCGGGAAGATCGTTTCACCTGTAACTTCCCGGCTCAGCCGAAGATCACCGAGACTACCTACCGCTCCCAGCACGAGGCCGACTTGCCGGCGCGAATCTATAGCGCGAGCGAAGGCAAGAGCCATTATTCGGTGACCGTTGTGGATTTCACCCAGGCCCAGCGCATCCTCACGGAGAAAGCTAAATCCTGCCCGGCCGGGGCCGAGCCGTGCCTGGGGACCCCAGGCGATGAGGGGCACTGGAGAGCGGATATCCGCGGAGCGATGGACTACGCGTCATGGCAACTCATGAAACGCGATGTCAAGGTCACCTCCTTTGCGTGGAACACCGTCGACCTGGTCGAAGGCCATCAACTGCAGCTTACGAGCAACGCCGATAAGTCCCGAACGTTCGCCGGAATTTACATGCACGAAAACAAGCTCTACATCATCGAGGGAAGTGTTCCCCCGGGTTACCCGGAGCCGGGCTTGTTTCAGCAATCGTTGGGATGGCTCGACGAAAACGGAGTGGGGCTTCGCTATCAGTCCTACTATTCCAACGGATTCCCGGTGCCCCCCCGCGTCAAACGCGGGGCCGATCTCGGTCAGGGACGGATCGATGCACCGGGCGCAAACCTAAATCCAGGTCAAAAGTAAGGAGGCAGTCATGCGATTCAAATCAAGTGGAATGAGATCGGTCGTCGCCGTCGCGGTGATTTGCATCGCGGGCGCTGCGTTGCCGCTGCGGGCGCATCACTCCCACGGCCAGTACGAGGACACGTTTATGGATCTTGAGGGCGTGGTCAAGGAAGTGCACTTGGTGGTGCCGCATTCCTGGATCTACCTGGAAGTCAAGGACCGCAAGGGCGGCGAGCCGCAAGTTTGGGCCATTGAAGCAACTGGCCGCACCGGGCTTTTGAAAGCAGGAATTACCGCCGATATGGTCAAACCGGGCGACGCCGTGAAAGCGCGCTGCCACCATCTAAGAGACGGCTCCAACGGCTGCCTTTTGGGATTTCTGAAAGCCAAGGACGGAACTGTCAAGGATTGGGACGGCGGTAACGCGCCTGCGCCACCTGGCTTTTGAAAGTTCGCGGGGGGCGTCCGGAATAGCCGAGCGCTACCTGGAGAACATCATCCCGATTCTGGATTTTGGATTTTCTACGGAATCAATTCGGCCGCCGGAACAGGCCGCCGTAGACCGCTTTTGTCAGGATGTGACCCTGAATCTCTTTCATGACATGGGCGCGCGTCTCGAAAGCATCGGCCGTCGGCTTCACGTCCAGCTTGGTGTCCAAGGCGTAGAGCTCAAACACGTAGTGGTGGAACGGACCATTCGCCCCCGCTCCCGGCCCACGGTACACCGGTCCCGTGGCGCTGATCTGATAACTGCCGTCGGGCAATTGCGATCCCTTGGCCACTCCCTCGGGCAAGCCGGTCGCCGTCGCCGGAATATTCCAAACCACCCAGTGCGCTTGGTCATCGGTAGTCTTGTTGCGAGCGAGATCCATGTCGTGCATGTGCAGAAAGAAACTCTGAGTCCCAGCGGGTGCGTTGGCCCAGCTCATGGCCGGCGACGTACCCTCCCCGGCAGCAACGCCCGGGGCGGCCTGACTAAATTTAACGGGGATCTGGCCCCCGTCGGAAAATCCCGGAATGGTCAGCGTCATGGCCGGCGCAGGCGCGCCACCTTTCGGCTGACCTTGGGCCGAGAGCAGAATCGTCATGGAAGCTGTGATCGTCGAAAGAAGAAACAGGCGCATGGCAATATCCTATCTCAGAAACGGGAGGTTGGGCAGGGGCAAAGTTGCGGCCCGCCCTAGTCGTCCGCGTGGCCCCACTTCCATCCATCCGAGGGACGAGTAATGCTCACCATGTGGAGCCGGTGATCTTCAGCGGTGCGTCCGGGGTGGCCGAGGATCACTACGCGGTCGCCGATCTTCAACGAATCTTTCGAAACCCCCTCGCGACTCAAGTGCCCGCTCGAGCCCCATTCGATGGACCAGCGCTGCACCGCGCGCTTTCCGTCGCGGCCCTCCACCGTGAGGAACGAGTGCGGATTCTGGAAGAGGAACTGCACCACCTTGCCCTCCAGCTTCTGCGTCTTATCTTCGAAATATGTCGCCGCGTACGAGTGGTGGGCGTAAACCCGGCCACCTGCAATCATCGCGCTTACTGTGACGATCAGTGTAAGCAGTGTGCGCTTCATTGACCTTGTCTCCTAACAACGACCTGCTTCCCGCCTGCCATCCAGGCTCACCGAAAAGTAGGTTACCACGTTGAAATTGGCCCTAGTCCGCCGGCAGGCGCAGCGCCAAGCTCAGCGTAACGAATAGCCGCCGGTTCGCGTCGAACGTAGCGGGACCAGTAGCGCGGCCCGCTAAGAATGTTTAAAGTAGTGATAGTTCTTACGTGATTTACGCCGCCATTCCCGCGCTTGCCCTATTCCTGGCCGCCGACATCGGGAGCGTCCCTGCTGGGATCGATCTCGGATATATGCAGATGTACGATCTGCAGTTTACTGCGGCGCACAAGACCTTTGCCGACTACCGGCAGGCCCATCCCAAGGATCCGCTCGGTCCGGCTTCAGATGCGGCGGCCTATCTGTTCGCTGAATTCGACCGGCTCCAAATTCTGCAGTCTGAATTTTTCGTGCGGGACGACAACTTTCGGCATCCAAAGAAGCTGAATTCGGACCCCGCTGTCCGCCGGGTTTTCGATGCGGACCTGGCGAAGGCCGATCGTATCGCCTCGATCGTACTCGAATCCGATCCGCGCGACAGCAACGCGCTGTTCGCGTCGATCATGGTACTGGGACTGCGCGCCGACTTCGATGGTCTGATCGACAAGCGCGATCTGGCCGCGCTCTCCTCCGTCAAGACCAGCCGTGTCATCGCAGAGAAGCTGCTCGCGATCGATCCGTCGTATTACGACGCGCATCTGGCAGTGGGCGTCGAAAACTATATGCTAAGTCTCAAGGCGGCGCCGATCCGCTGGTTCCTGCAATTGGCCGGCGCGCAAACGGATCGCGAACAAGGCCTCGAGCGCCTCCAGATCACCGCTGAAAAAGGACGCCTGCTGAAGCCCTACGCCCGGCTGCTGCTGGCTGTCGACGCGCTACGCCGGAAAGACACCGTTAAGGCGCGCGAAATTCTCACCGGGCTGTCGAACCGGTTTCCCCACAATCGTCTTTACACCGAAGAGCTGGCTCGCCTGCATTAACGCGGACTGCAACCTCGACCGCCATTGCAGATATAATTCGGTGGGAGGGTGCCATGAAACCAAACATATCGCGCCGAAACATGGTGGCCGGCGCCGGATTGGGCGCGCTGTTCGCACCGGCTGCCGCGTTCGCGCAAAGCCCTGCACAGGCTGCGGCAAAAGCCGACGCGAAAAGCGCTGCGCCGGGCAAAGCCTGGTCGAACGAATACTGGGCGCAAAAAGGTCCCGTCAAACTGTACATGTTCCGGAAGCGCGCCACCGCTCCCAAGGCGGGCGAGAAGCCGCTGCCGGTGTTGTTCCTGATCCACGGATCTTCCAACTCGGGCCGCTCGTCCTTCGACCTCGCAACGCCAGGCAAAGGCGAATACTCGGTAATGAATGTGTTTGCGGGGCTGGGCTACGACGTCTGGACCATGGACCACGAAAATTACGGGCACTCCAGCCGGACCGACAGCAACTCGGATATTGCCAGCGGCGCCGAAGACATCAAGGCCGGCGTCGCCGTGATCGCCAAGGAAACCGGCGCGCAGAAGGTTCACCTGTTCGGCGAATCTTCAGGCGCGATCCGAGCCGGCGTCTACGCCATGCTGGAGCCGGAGCGTGTCGATCGCCTGGCACTGGGGGCGTTCACGTACAAAGGTGAGAATTCGCCGACGCTGACCGAGCGCGCCAAGAATCTGGACTACTATCGCACCCACAATCGGCGTCTGCGCGATCGCGCCATGATCCGCAGCATCTTTACCCGCGATAAACCAGGCACCACCGATCCTCTCCTCGCCGAGTTCCTGGCCAACGAAGAATTGCAGTTCGGCAATCAGGTGCCTACCGGAACTTATCTCGATATGACCTCGAAGCTGCCGCTGGTCGATCCCACAAAAGTGCTGGCGCCGGTGATGCTGGTGCGCGGCGAGTATGATGGCATCGCCACGATGAACGATCTGTCAGACTTTTTCCGGCAGCTCCCCAATGGCGATCGCCAGTTCGTGATTCTGCCGGGGATGGCGCACTCGGTGGTGCATGGCTTGAATCGCCAAGTCTTCTGGCACGCGCTGCACGGGTTCCTGTCGATGCCGAAGGCAACTTGAGTTAGGGCGCGACGTAATTTAGGGCACGACCTTTTTTTTCTTGATCCACTCGATCACGGCCTCGCGCTGCAGCGGGCCGGTGCGCGGAAAGCTCAGGCCGGTGGCATCTAATTGCTCCTTGGCCCCCTGGTTGGTGGCGGTGAAGTCGCTCGTTGCTACTGTGTATTCGCGATCCGGCTCCACCGGATAGCGCCGCGTGATCGCGGGCGGCAGTTCGCTGCCCTTGAATTTTCCGATCACAATGTAGTTGTCGAACGGCAGAATGTTCCAAAGGTTGCGAACCAGGATCTGACCCTTCGGCAGCGTGTCACGCAGGTTACCGGTGTTGATCCAGGCAATGTCCGCTCCGGTCTGCTCCGCCATGGCGCGCTCCACCATTTTGCGCAGTTCCGGGCTGTTCGACGCCATACGCAGCGTAGATTCTCCGATAGGAATATCCACCAGTTTCGAAACTTTGCTTTCCCACTTGGCCACTAACCGTGCCACATCAGGCGCGGGCGTGATCGTCGAATCGATCGGAATCTTGGTCCACTCAGCCGACGCCAGCTTCTTGGCCGCGACATCGACCTGCAGATCCAGCCGCCCCAATTGTTCTGCGTTCGCGCGCACCAACACGCCCACGCGTCCGTCGATATTCATCATGGCCGGATAGCCTGCGTGACTGTGGCCCGCCACCACTACGGAAACCTCGGGCACATCACGGAGGATCGCGTCGACTTCACCCTGGTCGTGGATATGCGCCAGCACAACGATTAGGTCCGTACGATCACGCAACTCCTGAGCGTATTTGCGCACCGTTTCCACTACCGGCAAGACGTGCCAGGGACCGGCTTGTTCCGGCGTGATCACCGTGCCCACCAGGTCCCCTAGAATCGCGCCAATAATACCCACGCGGAGGCCGCCCACGGTCAGGATCACGTACGGGCGCGTCATGGTCTTGCCATTCGCATCCACAATATTTGCCGACACGACCGGGAAATGCGCAATGCGCATAAACTCCTGGGTGCGGCGCCATCCGTAATCGAAATCGTGATTGCCCAGTGTCGAGGCGTCCAGGCCCAGCAGATTGGCGATCCGATAGACTGGCGCTCCGTGGAATAGCGTCGAAACCGGCGTTCCCTGCACGAGATCGCCGGCATTCAGATAGATGCACGCCGCGCACTGCGTCTTCTGCCGCCGGACTTCCGCAGCTAGCCGTGCGAAGCCGCCGTTATCCCGATCGTCGGATATAAGGTGCGCATGCAGGTCGTTTGAGTGAAGGATAGTAAGCGGTCTAACCTGGGCCGCCAAGGGCGTCAGGCACAGCAATAGTGAGAGCAGTAGCCGGCGAATCATTTATCTGAGCCCAGTGTACCTAGAACGTCCCCTTACGCAAGCGTAAGGCGAATACTCGATGGCGCTTTGGGTCCAATGAGCGCCAAATAGAGAATATGGAACACTGCGGATCGTGCAATGCGACGCTCAAACCGGGTGAGAAAGAGTGCTGGGGATGCAGCGCCGTAGTACAGGAAAAAGATCCTAAGACCACGATGCACCAGCGCTTTCATAGCCTGATCAACGTCTTGTTCATCTTTTTCGCGGTGCTGACGCCGCTGGCGCTGGTCCTGCCCAATGAGTATGTCCCGTCCCTCAAGAAATGCGTGGTTGGATTAATCATAATGGGCTTGGCGCGCAGTTCGATACAGACTATGACCGACGCCAAAAACCGCTAGGCCCGGAGCCTACTGTGGGCAGCGCGGAAGGCACTTCGCGTGATCGCGCTCCGCTGCAGCATCCGCGGAACTTTTTAGCAGGCGCCCTCGTACTAGAATCAGGGACGTCACGATGTTTACTTTCCTGCTCTGGTGTCTGCTCTTCGTTCTGTGCTGGCCGCTGGCTCTTATCGCGCTAGTGCTCTATCCGTTGGTCTGGCTTCTGCTGCTGCCGTTTCGGCTGCTAGGCATTGCGGTCGAAGGCGCCCTGAAGCTAGTTTGGGCCGTCGTGACCCTGCCCTTTGCAGTCGTTCGCCGGCTCGCATGAAGGGTCCCGCCACAAAATTCAACTTTACAATGCGCAATCGTAACAGCTTTGAGGCAGCGCGCCTTTAATACGCCAGAATGCGCGTGGCTTCTTCGACGATGTTCTCCACTTGCGGAAGAATCTCGTTTTCGAGCGATGGCGCGTAGCCGATCCAGGCATCCAGCGCCCCGATGCGGCCCACCGGCGCATCCAGGAGCCCGAATAGCTCGCTCGCGATGCGCGCCGAAATCTCCGCGCCGAAGCCCCAGGAGAGCGTGTCCTCGTGCACTACCATTACCCGGCTGGTTTTTTCGATCGATGCTGAGATAGCTGCCCAATCGTAGGGATTCAAAGTGCGCAGATCAATCACTTCTACCGTCGCGCGCGGATTTTGCTGCTCCACTTGCACCGCAGCCTGCAGCGACTTCTGGACCAGCGCACCGAAAGTGACGATCGTAAGATTCGCGCCCGGCTTCACCACTTTGGCCTTGCCGAACGGGACCAAATAATCCGGACCTGGATGTTGCGTCCGATTGTAAGGCTCGCGATACAGCCGCTTGTGCTCCAGGAACAACACCGGATCGTCGCAGCGAATCGCCGTGCGCAGCAGGCCGCAGGCGTCCAGTGCGTTGGACGGAAACACTACGCGCAGCCCCGGAATATGCGTGAATACCGACTCGGCCGATTGGCTATGATAAATCGCACCGCCGTTGAGATACCCGCCCGTCGCCACACGAATGACCAGCGGCGCGGACCACGCATTATTCGAACGCCAGCGCAGCGAGGCCAGCTCGTCGCGAATCTGCATCATCGCGGGCCAGATGTAGTCCAGGAACTGGATCTCCACCACCGGCTTCAGCCCGCGCATCGCCATGCCTGCCGCACGGCCCACAATCGCAGCTTCCGCAATCGGCGTATTGAATACGCGCTCGGAACCAAAATCGGTCTGCAGGCCCTGTGTCGCCTTGAATACGCCGCCCTTGCCTTTCACCTGCTTCAGATGTTCCTCGCGGCTGCAATCGGCCACGTCTTCGCCGAAGACCACGATGTTCCTGTCGCGCGCCATCTCTTCGTGAATGGTGAGCGTGATGGTGTCCACCATGGTGCGCGGGTCGCCCGAGCACTTGGCTTCGGTCTCAAACGCGCTCGACGTGGGATCGACGCTTTCCGAATACAGATACCGCAGCGCGCTGCCTTTGTGCGGTTGCGGAGCTTTCAGAGCCCGCTCGGTAGCCTGCTGGATTTCGAGGTCCACTTCCTGCATCAACTGTTCCAGTGCGCCGCGGGTCATGGTTCCGCTCGACACCAGATATTCGGGAAACTTTAACAACGGATCGTGCCGCGCTTCCTGTTCGCGCTCGGCCGAGGTCTTATACAGCCTCTCATCGTCGGAGAGCGAATGCGAATACGGCCGCGTGCAATAGGCGTGTACGAAAGCCGGCTTACGCTCCCGCCGGCAATAATTCACCGCTTCGGCGAAAGTGCGGTACGATGCCACGAAATCCGTACCGTCGCAGCGGAAAATCCGCAGATTGGGATGCCCTTCCACCAGCTTCGAGATATCGCCGCCGGGTGTCTGATCCTCCACCGGAACCGAGATGGCGAAGCCATTGTCCTGCACCAGGAAGATCACTGGCAGCGATTCCAGGCAGGCCGCGTTGACCGCTTCCCAGAACTCGCCTTCGCTGGTAGCTCCTTCGCCGGTGCTGGTGAGCGTGACCGCGTCCGACGCCGGGTCGAGATAGCGGTTGGCGTGCGCGCATCCGACAGCCGGCAGTAACTGCGTGCCGGTGGCCGACGATGGCGACACGATGTGCAGTTTCGTCGAACTCCAGTGCGACGGCATCTGGCGGCCGCCCGAGGATGGGTCGGATTCGGCGCCCACTGCCTGCAAAAGCATTTCTTCGGCCGTCATGCCGAGGGCCAGGGAGAGGGCGCGATCGCGATAGTAGGGGAAGAACCAGTCGTGACCCGCGCGCAGCGCCAGGCCGGCCGCCGCCTGAATGCCTTCATGGCCCGCGCCGCTCACCTGGAAAAAAATTTTATTCTGACGCTTGAGCAGGATCTCGCGGTCGTCGATGCGCCGCGACATATACATGATGCGAAAAGCGCGGATCAGGTCTGGAGCTTCCAAGCGGGTTGGAAGCTCGCGAAGTTCCGGGTCCGTGGCGGCGCTGGTCAGCATAAATAGCCCTAATCAGTGTAGCAATCGAGCGGCCGGCGGAGAAGTGAAACTGCTGAGCGAAACTGCGGGCCTCAAACCAAACGCGCAGCGGCCAACGAAACTAACTGCGCGCGTAGTACCCGTCGCGGGCCTGGACCACCAGACCTTTGGGCTTCGCCGTGACACGAATTTTCCGGTAGCCGCCGCCGGACGCCGGCGCAGGCGCGTAGCCCAAGCTGTACTGGCTCCGCAGTTCTTCGTCGATGTGCTTGTAGATCTCGTCCAAGGTATGCTTTTTCGATACTTCGAAAAACGCTCCGCCGGTCTCTTTCGAGATGCGTTCGAGAACCTTCTTCCCGTCCGCACGTGACTCCTGCGGCATCCGCACGCGCCCTCGCCCGCCTCCCCTGCCGCCTCGGCCACCGCCCATTCCCGGACCAAATATCGGGCCAAAGCCGCCCATCCCCGTTTCCTGGTCGTCCGCAAAGAAAATCGAGTAAACCAGCGTATCGGCGCGTTGTGCAGACTCCACCGCTTCCGTCAGGCTGGTCTTGCTGGCGTTGTCGACGCCATCTGAGAGCACGATCACCGCCTTGCGCCCGCTCGGCTTCTTCAGGACGTCATCCGCTGCCAGATACACGGCGTCATAGAGCGAGGTGCCACCTGCTCGCCCGCCTCCACGGCCACCACTGCCTCGACGGCCCCCCGGGTAGCCTCCACCGCCGTTGCCGCCGGGATAACCACCGCCAGTGGTACCGCCCGAGCCGCTCCCGGCGCGGCGCAACTCCGGCGCATCCAGCGAGTTCACTGCCGCTTCCAAATCCTTGCGCGATGAGGTAAGGTCCTTGACCAACTCCACCTCGCGTTCGAACTGGATCAGGAACGCGCGGTCCTTGTCTTCGCGCAGCACCTGGTTGAGAAAAGCTATGCTGGCGCGGCGCTCTTCGCCCAACACTCGCCGCTGACTGCCGCTGACATCCACCAGCAGCCCCAGCGTTAGCGGCAAATCGGTCTCGCGGGAGAAATACCGAATGGTCTGCTGTTGACCGTCTTCCTCCAGCGTGAAGTCGTCTTTGCCAAGGTCGCGCACGATTTCGCCCTTGCTGTTGCGCACGCTGGCGAGCACGCTCACCACTCTGACGTCGGCCGAAAAGGTGCTGTTGGGTTGCGCGGCGTCCTGCGCGAAGGCGGAGGCGGCACACAAGGACCCCGCCGCCCGAAGCCAATCGCGACGCGTTATTGAGGCGTACGAGTTCGGCATCAGTTACACGACGCACCGGCGGCCGCCCGGATTACAGGGAAGCGAAGAAAAGCTGTTCAGGCCACGATGGGTTTCGCAACCCCTCAGAACGAGTAGGAAAAGCCCACCAGTGGCACTACCCGGCTGCGCAGTCCGGCGTCGTTCAATTGGATAAGAACGTTAAAGGAAACCAGCAGCGTGCTGATGGGATTCACCTTGAAGCCCAGTGAACCGTTGACGATGTTTGCGGTTTCACGAACAAAGGTATTGTCGGCAAATTTCGCGCCGTTGGCGGCGGTTAAGGTGGAAGACGCGACCCCCTGGGCATGATATATTTCCTGGCCCAGCACATCGGCCGCGAAGGAGAACCGCTTGCCCGCGCCGGCGTCGAAGCCCACGGCATAGGTGAACTGATTCGGCAGATGTCCCTTCGAGCCGGTGAAAATATCGCCCGCAAGCGGGCTGGAATCGTTCCATTGATACGCCACGTTGATGTGCGGAGTGACCTTTGTTGTGCGGCCCGAAATCGCGATGAAGGGTTTGAGCCCCACCGCTCCGGAACCCAGAAAGTTATACGCGTCCCCGGTAGGCAGACGCACATCCAGGCCGAGCGCCAGCCATGCCGGCTTGGTCTTCAACGCGGTTCCTTTTACACGCACCAGCACGTCCCCTATTCCGGAGGCGGATCCTGAGATGGAAAATTGTTTGTGCGTGGTGGGATTGCCATTGGAATCCACAAAATAATGGATGGTCGGATCGTTGGCGGTCCCAATCCGCTGAATCGTCGCATTCGAAACCACCGCGAGACTCGCATTTACAACCGGCAGAGCTACCGAGAGATCGATCCGGTCGGTCAATCCATAGGTGAAGAACGCGGTGGCTTGGTCCAGTTGCGTGTTCACAAAAGTCGTAGTGGTAATGAGGTCTTCCTTGATGATTGGATCCGGAGTGGTCTGGGTGTGTTTGAACACACTCGCGAAATTGTGCAAGTCGACGCCGTCGAGAGTGCTGAAGCGGAAGTGCTGGAAGCTAAACCCGGCGTAGAACTTTTCCTTGCCGATGGTTTCGGCGCGCTCCGCCAGCACCGGGCCGTAGCTTTGCGCCGATCGCGTGTAGATGCCCAGTGCGGGATCGAACGAGTAGGTGAATCCGGCGGCTGGCGAAGGCAGCGGCAGCGAAGTCAACTGACTCCCGATGGCGCTGTTAAACGGGCCAAAATTGTTCTGGAAATCGCTGTCGAAATGCGCCAGGTGGTTGGGGTTGGGCAACGTCAAACCGTCTGGGCCAAACAGGTTGGGAATAGCGAAAGCTAACTTGATCGGCGAATTCGTCGATGTATGGTCTTGCGCCGATGCAACAAAGCATATGGACCACAGGGCAATGAAACGGAATCGAAACACTCGCTAGGCTCCTTAAATTGGTCTTACCGCCGGTTTCAGCGGCCCATCACTTTCCCGAAATATCACTTTCCCGCAATATCAATGGACTCGATCACCATGCTGTTGCCGGCGCGCTTCAGGCGGATGTTCACAGTCTGATCCTGCGTCGGCATCGCCCCGCGTTCGTCGGTGGCAGCCATGGTGCGGCGAGTTCGAACGGAGGCACCGGTCGCCGTGATCTCGGCCTCGCCCAGTGGCCGCAATTGCAGCTTGATGGTCCGCGCAATCCTGAAGAAATTCTGGAATGCACTGAGCTCGCTGCGCCCCAGGCTTGGCCAGATACTCTTGAGAGCCTCGGGATCTTTGCTTTCAAAAGCATTCCGGTATTGGCCCAAGGCCACATCCACTTCTCTGCGCGCGGCGCTCAACTCGGCCGCCTTGCGTTGTTCCTCTGCGCGGCGTGCGGCTGCTGCGTCTCCGTCTGGATTGTGCGGCGGCGGCGCGGGGGTTACGTTCGCTACTACGGCAGGCGCCGGTGAGCTTTGAACTGGTGCGGGCTTCGGCGCAGGAGCTGGCGGGGGAGCAGGAGCGGACGCCTGCACTGGCGAGGGGGAGGCTACGACCGGCTGCGGGGTCGGAACTGCGATTGGCGGCGCAGCAACTACCGCTGGGGGAGCCGGTGTTACAGCGGCAGGGGCGGCTGGAACCGCGACTGGCGGCGCGGATCGTGGCGGAGCCGCTGCAATGGGAACGGGCTGCGATGGCGCCTGCAACAATACCGCGGGCGGCGGCAATTTGCTCACGGGCGTTCGTGGCGCAACCTCTTTTCTGGGGTTTGCGGGTAAGGACGATGTCTCCACTGGCGGCGGATTGGACGGCGCAGTACTGACCTCCAGCGGCGCTGTTGTCGCCACCACGGGCGCCGGTTCGGCAGGCGTCGAAACCGGACGCGCCGAGAATCGCCACCACCCCACTGCAAGAACCATCGCCGCTGCGGCGCCTATTAGGACCGGCGTAAGAGCAGATCGGCGCTTGGCCGGAGCTTCCGCCGTCACGGTCTTGGTGGACGCCGGGTTGATGGTCGGCGTCATCTTTTGTCCTGTGTCCGGCGACGAATCCGAAGGCTGCGGAATGGCAGTACTGGAAACCATTACCTGCGTCTCCGGCAGCGCGACTGTCCGCGGCGGCGCGAATGGCTTGGTCAGCGCCTCACCAATCGGCATGGGCGCAGTCCGCTGCATGGTAACGCCAGTCACCGCTTTACCGAGATCGTCGGCAAATTCCCGGCACGAAGCGTACCGCGCCTCAGGATCTTTGGCCAGCGCCTTGCGCAACACCGTTGTGACTTCATCGCCGAGATCCTGGCGGTGCTGCTTGATTGGCGGCGGCTCCACGCTCATGATCTGATTCATGACGCTGGCCCAGGAGTTGCCCTGGAACGGTTTCTGTCCCGTCAACATTTCGTAGGCGATGACGGCCAGCGAAAACTGGTCCGACTTCGCGCTGGCCGGCTTGGCGGCGATCTGCTCCGGCGACATGTACTGCACGGTGCCGATCACCATTCCGGTGTTGGTCAGGCCAATCTCGTCGTCCAACATTTTGGCGATTCCAAAATCGGTGACCTTGACCTGTCCGCCGGCGGTAAGCATGAAATTCGCCGGCTTCACGTCGCGATGCACGATGCCGTTGGCGTGCGCGTAATCCAGCGCATCGGCTGAAGAACCGATCACCGAGAGCACCAGATTCAACGGCAGTGGGCCGCCTTCGGCCATTTTTTCGGCGAGAGAGTGCCCTTGGATCAACTCCATGGCGATGAACATGATCTCGCCGCTATCATTGAACTCATGGATGGTGACGATGTTGGGATGCGACAGGTTGCCGGCCGACCGCGCCTCGCGGCGGAAACGCTCCCGCAACGCCGAACCTGCCGGGGAGTTGGCATCGGCAAGAATCGTTTTGATCGCTACCGTGCGGCCAATGCCCGGATCGAGCGCGCGGTAGACGACACCGCACCCGCCCCGGCCAAGTTCTCCCAGGATTTCGTAACGCCCTAGCGTTTTCACAATAATTAACAACCAGTGTATCGCAGGCTAAACGATTGCGTTTTCAACGCCGGCGGCGCTACTCGGGCAGGGGCTGGCCCTTGGTTTCCGGAGCGAAGGGCAAGGCGGCCAGTCCCACTAAAAAGACCAGGCACATGGCGACGCCTGCGTACCGCATCGGCTCGGCTTCATTCGAAAACATCCGCGAAGTCAGCGCGCCCAGCGTGTACGGACCAGCCGCCGCCACCAGGCGACTGGCGTTGTAACAAAAGCTGGTGCCTGTGCTGCGCAGACGTGTCGGGAACAATTCGGGAAGATAAATCGCGTATCCTCCAAACAGGCTAAGCTGCGCCGCGCCCATCAACGGAATCATCCAGAAGATATCGCCGACCTGTTTGAGATTCCAGAAAGTGAAGGCGGTGGTCACCATCGCGGCGATGAACGCTGCAGCGAACGCCGTTCTCCGGCTGGTGCGCTGCGTCAACCATGTAAAAGCCTGCACTCCCAGGAAGCCGCCAAGATTCTGTAACAGCGATGTGATTCCAATCCAGGTGGTGGTCTTACCCGCGAGCGCCGCTCCAGAAAGGCCCTGTTCCCGAAATGATTTTTCGAGCACCGGACGAAGCAAGTCATAACTAAAGAAACCGATGCCCCACAGCCCGACCACACCGGAAAACGCCAGCAGCATTCCAATAATGGAGTTGTGCCTCCAGCGGGGATCGGAGAACAATTCCCGCAACGATCCCATGGCCTTATTCTCGGAGCGGGCTTTCACCCATTGCGCCGGCTCTTTGAGTTTTTTGAAAACAATCAACGCCAGTGGCGCAGGGATGGCGCCGGCGAGGAATTCGTATCTCCAGGCGCTGGCGATCGCTCCCGATTGTTCCATCTGCCCTAGAAAAATACCAGTGGCGGCGGCCATCATGTTACCCACGGTCGAGAATGCCTGGACCATCCCCAGCGCGTAGGGCCGCGCGCGTTGCGGAACCACCTCGGCCACCAGCGCTACACCCACCGCGAACTGGCCGCCCACCCCTAATCCACACAAAAAGCGGTACGCGTTGAAATCCCAGACACCGACCGAGAGCACGCTCAGCCCCGTGAAGATTGTGTAGCAGAGAATGGTCAGCATCATCGTCCGGGCCCGGCCCAGGCGATCGCCCAGCACGCCGAAGATCACGCCACCCAGCGCCCAGCCGATCATAAAGATCATGGTGGCGTCGCCGGCCTGCTCGGTAACGGCACTGGCGCTGGCTTTGCCTCCCATCAGGTCCCGCAGCGCCGGCACGCGAGCCAGGTTGAACAACTGCCCGGCCATGGTGTCGAACATCCATCCGACAGTGGCGATCACGACCACGAACCACTGATACCGGTCCAGGTCCTTGTACCACGAATATCTCGGCTGGGCAGTCGCCATGCTTTACACGCATTCCAGGAAACGCCGCTTGATAAGCTCAAGCACCTGGTCTCCAGGCTGGTCCCAAATCTTCTGATTGAAGATCTCAACTTCGATGGGGCCCGTGTATCCAGCCCGGTCCACAGCGGAGCGAATCCGCGCGAGTTCGATCACACCATCGCCCATCATGGTGCGTCCCATCAGTATGTCCGGCAGCGGCACCGGCCAATCGGATATATGCAATCCGAGAATTCGTCCCTGCAATTTCTCGATCTCCAGGTACAAGCCCGGATCGTGCCATACGTGAAAGACGTCGATCACGACGCCGACACTCTCCCGGGGCAATTGGGCCGCCATCTCCCGCGCCTGCTGCAGGCTCACGATAACGCTACGGTCGGCGGCGTACATCGGATGCAGGGGTTCGATACCCAACTTAATACCGCGCTCTCGCGCATGGGCTTCAATGGCTGCGATCCCGTCGATCACCATCCGTCGCGATCCCTCCAGATCGCGTCCCGCCAGCGCTCCGCACACCAGGACAAGGACTTTCGTCCCAAGCTCCGCCGCCTCATCGATCGCCCGCAGATTGTCGTCGATCCGTTTCTGCCTTTCCTCCTGCGTGGCCGCGGGAAATCCGCCGCCACGGCACAAGCTCGATACCGCAACGCCGGATTCCTTTACCAGCTTGGCTGCGACGCGAAGACCCACCGCGTCAACTTTATCGCGCCACAAGCCGATCCACGGGATGCCCTGCCGTACGCACCCATTTATCGCTTCTTCGAGCGTCCAGGAGTTCACGGTGATCTGGTTGAAGCTCAAACGCTGGAGATCGGCCATGGACCTAATTCACTCCCGCTAACGCCAGCATCAATTTCATGCGGTTCACAGCGAGTTCCGGATCCGCCAGCAATCCGGCTGCATGGGCCAACTGGAACAGTCCCGATAAATGAACCACGCCCCGCGCACTCTCCTGTCCAGCCACCATCCGAAAATGTTTCTGATGCCCGTTCAAATACGCCAGAAACACGATACCCGTTTTATAGGAATAGGTAGGAGCTTCGAAAATGTGGCGGGAGAGCGGCACAGTGGGAGCCATCCAGCGGTGATACGCCTCTGCGTCGCCGCGGTCGAGGGCGTCGAGAGCGGCGGCGGCCACCGGCGCGATCGCGTCGAAGATTCCCAGCAGCGCGTGGCTATGATGTCGATCGTCCCCCAGGATCAGTTGCTCGTAATTAAAGTCGTCGCCGGTATACATTTTAACGCCCGGCGGCAGGGCCAACCGCATTTGGACTTCCCGATCGGCATCCAACAGCGACATTTTGATGCCGTCGACCTTTAATGCATTTTGCCGCATCACCGCTAGACACGTCGCCGTCGCTTGGTCGAGATCCCGGCTCCCCCAATAACCCGCCAGCGCGGGATCGAACATATCGCCCAACCAATGCAGAATCACCGGGCGCTGGACTTGCGACAAAATGCGCTCATACACCCACGCGTAGTCGTCCGCGCCTCGCGCACAACGCGCCAGCGCGCGGCTCGCCATCAGGACTAACCGCCCACCCTGCGCCTCTACAAACTCGGCTTGCTCTTGATACGCCTGCACCACTTGATCGAGCGTTACTGCGGCATCGGCCGGAAGCTGGTCGGTTCCTGCCCCGCATGCGATTTGGCCGGCAACTGCCGCTGCCTCCCGCACCGATCTGGAGATCAGTTCCTTTGCCGCGGTCCAATCCAGCCCCATTCCTCGCTGCGCCGTGTCCATGGCTTCGGCAACACCAAAGCCATGCGCCCACAGGTGCCGCCGAAAAGCCAGAGTCCCGTCCCAATCAATCGCGGCGCTCTCCCTCGCTTCGCACGCGAGGGGATCGGCAACCACGTGAGCCGCCGCATAGGCGGTCCTGCATTGGAATCTTCCGCCCGGCGGCGGAATGGGAATGGATCGAAGGGTGAATGATTCCAGTTGGCCGCCTTGCCGCGGCAATTGAAGGGTCAACATGTTTTCAATGTCCGAGGACGTTTTCCGCGAGCCGGCACTGAACCGTCAGCTTATTTGTACACGGATCACACTAATGTAGTGTCGCGAAGCTTGTCAAGGCATTTTCCTGCGCGGTCCTGCGAAAACGCGCTACGACGCTCTATATAATTTAAAGGTTCCGCGCACGGTCCGAATAAGAGCGCGCTCGCTATGCGAAAAATCGACATTAAGGATTTCCAGGTTGCCCGGCAATCGACCTCGCGCGATGTGAATCGGCAGATATTGCTGAACCTGTTGCGAGCCCACCAGCCGGTTTCCCGCGCCGATCTCGCCCGGATCATGAAAACCACCAGAGGAGTGGTGGGCGCGCTAGTCAATGAGTTGATCGAAGATGGCCTGGTCTATGACGGCCCCACGCGCGCAACCTCCCGTGGCCGAAACCCCACGCTCCTATATGTCCGCACGCGAGACCGGCTGGTAGTCGCGGCCGATGTTCGTGTCAGCGCGATTGATATCGCCTTGTGCGATTTTTCGGGCGAGCCGATCGCGCTCGAAAACAGGCCTCCGATCCTTTCGCCGGATAAGTTTGTTCAGGAATTTCCGAAATACGTGAAGGCTCTGCTGAGGAAGGGCAAGGCCGCAGAACTCTGCGAAGGGATTGGCATCGTGGTTCCCGGCATGGCCGATCGTCAGTCCGGACGCGTCATCAGCGCTCCCTTACTGGGCTGGCGCGATGTCGAAATCGGCGTACCTATCGCAAAATCGACAGGACTCCCCGTGGTTGTCGAGAGTGCGGGTAAGGCTTGCGCCCTGTCCCACATGTGGCTGAGCCATGACGATGTGATGAACACGCAGAATTTCATCTATATCACCGTTTCCGACGGCGTCGGCACCGGCTTGGTGATCGACGGAAGACTGGTCTCCGGTCACGGCGGAACCGCCGGTGAATTTGGTCACATGGCGATCAATCTCGACGGGCCGCGCTGCGCCTGTGGGTCCAACGGATGCTGGATGGCCTACATCTCCGATCTCGCGACAAGTGCCCGCTATGCGTCCTATTTGGACGCGAAACTCCTGGCGAGCCCCCATTCCCTTCGGACCATCATCTCTCTTATGCGCTCCGGCGATGTCAGGGCCATGGCCGCGCTGCAAACGACAGCCCGCTACTTGGGGCTGGGCTTGGCGAACATTCTTCATGGCGTGGACCCGGCCGTGGTTTATATTGGCGGTGAAATTACCACGGCTTGGGATATTGTTGAACCGACAATGCGCGAGTCTCTGGTGGAACGGGCTCTTACCGCAAAAATTGCCTCCGCGGTGATTCAACCTTCTAAGATTTCCGATCCGCGCCTTCGCGGAGCAGTCGCCCTCATCGCATCACCGACCTTCGCGGCCCCCAGGGTGGCATGAGGACCAAGCCAGCCCTTGCAACCCTCCTCGACTTTGTACATACTTAGAACCAAAACACGGCGTCGCTGCGTAATCACAGAAACCGCCTCATAGGATTCTATTGGCTTGCCGGGCATTTCCCGGCGTCGAGACGAAGGGATTGAATGTGACAGAACGAATAATTGGCATTATCATGAACGGGGTGACCGGGCGCATGGGTACGCACCAGCACCTGATCCGTTCCATTTTGCCGCTCCGGAATCAAGGCGGCATTCGATTTCCGAACGGCGATGTGGCGATACCGGATCCAATCTTAGTGGGGCGGAACGAGGCGAAATTGCGGTCCCTTGCCTCGGCTCACGGCATTGAGCGCTACACTACCGATCTGAATCGCGCGCTGGACAACAAGACTGATCCGATCTACTTCGACGCGCAGACTACGCACGCACGATTTCCCGCAATGCGGGAAGCAATTCTGCGGGGGAAACATGTGTATTGCGAAAAACCCGTCGCCGCCACCCTTGATGAGACGTTGGAATTGGCGCAGCTCGCGGATTCCCAGGGAGTCAAGACCGGCGTTGTGATGGACAAGCTATTCTTGCCTGGCATCCTGAAGCTTCAGCGCCTTGTCAATTCCGGCTTTTTTGGAAGGGTCTTATCCGTCCGTGGGGAGCATGGTTACTATGTTTTCGAGGGCGATTGGCAAAGCGGTCAGCGGCCTTCCTGGAATGCAAATAAGGAGGAGGGCGGCGGAATCATCCTCGACATGCTTCCCCACTGGCGCTATCTCTTCGAGCACACGTTCGGCAAAATGAATGCGGTCTTTTGCCTCGGCGCCACGCAAATTTCGGACCGTGTGAACGAGAGCGGCGAACGCATCAAGTGCACCGCGGAGGACACAGCATACTCCATGTTTCAGTTGGATGGCGGATTGACGGTGCGGATGGACGCCTCCTGGTGTGTGCGGGTGCATCGGGATGAGCTTCTGGAAATCCAGGTGGATGGGACACATGGAAGCGCCGTAGCAGGACTGCGCGGCTGCAAGTCCCAGCACCGGGTAAACACGCCAAAGCCAGTTTGGAACCCGGACGCGCCCAATCCGTTGAACTTTTATCAGGATTGGCAAACGGTGCCGGACAATCAGGAATTCGGCAACGCTTTCAAGGTGCAGTGGGAGATGTTTCTGCGACACGTATTGGCTGGCGAGCCCTACCAGTACGATTTTCTCGAAGGCGCAAAGGGAGTGCAGTTGGCAGAGTTGGCGATGCAATCCTGGCGGGAACGCCGTTGGATCGATATACCCGCGATCGCAAGGAGTCCGCGCGCAGACCGCTCTCTTGCACAACAAGACGCCTGAAGGCTGCCTGAGAGGTGGTTTGAGTCCATTCTATCCGCTAAACTTTACAAGACTAAGGAGTGGCCAAAACATTGGTTTCGGGCTGAGGTACGTTAGACGTACGTCACTAGTTGCTGCCCTTGGGCTGCGACTCAAGCCCAACTCGTACGGTCCGAAAAACCGATTCGCATGTCCGGCGACAGGCTGCGACCGAGCCAACAGCGGTGGCCAAGTCTGTTGTTCTCGGCTGTTCCGGAAACGCAAACGGCTATTCGTTGAAGACGGTCAAAGGATAACGCCCAAAGCAGGAGCCCTGTCCTTAAACCGTTTTGGCGGATCGTGCCTGCCGGACCATCTCGACCAGCACAGTTCGGGCGTCGTCGCTATTTCCCACTTCTCGCAAGAAAGCGATCCGCCTGCCGTGAATTCTGTCGCCAGATTTGAGCCGTAGATGAAAGCCCAGCCGGTCGACGGCGGTCATGGCCGCTTCCTCGGCGGACTCGCCCCCAAAGCATTGGGCGATCAGAAGGAGTCCGTCGGCGTGATCAGTATTCATGTGCCTTATTATTCCCGGCGCAACCTCCGCCAGTGGGTCGGGCAGTGCGCATCTATAGTCCTCGGCGGCGATCCATCCCATCACACCGAAGCCCCCGATGAAATAGACGCCCGAGACCTCCAGCCGGTAATACGCAAAGTCGCTGAAGTCCTGCCAGTACTTCGCGTTCTCATAGCGCGAGAGATACAGCTCTCGAACCTCCGCAGCAGGCACTTCCGTAACGCTTCCCAAAAGTGTCACGCGAGCCGAGCCGAGGGGATCCCCGGAAACTTCCGGCGGGGTGATCAGTAAGCTCGCGCGCGAATCCTGCCCGAGATTCTGCGTATGCATCGCCATGCTGCTGATGAAAAATACCGGTTGGCCGAGATCGTCAGCAGCGTAAGGCATGATGGAGCCGAATGGGAATCCTAGAAGCTTCCGAGAATGAGTCGACAGACTGCCGATCCGGCCAATTGAAACGAGCGTTCGCGCGCGTTCAGCGAGCGAGGGCTCAGGAACGCCCTGAGCTATGGGCCCGGAACTGGCGTGTTGTCCGTTAGACACTGTTCTATGGTAACCAAACCGCATAGGCTGCCCCCGAGGCTCCCGAGGATAAGCCGAAGAACTCTTCGACATTCGAGATTCTACCGCCAATACCGAGTACAGAAACGGCCTGATAGCCGCCATTAACGGTAGCCGATAGGTCCACGTTCTGAGCCCTTTCTCCCAGATTCGCGTTTTGCGGCAAAGTTGATACGTCGCGGGTAGGGGAGGCCCATCGTTTACGGCCCTCCGCACAGATTGGCGCCGGGGTCTGGTTAAAGTCTTGGCGAAAATGGATGGTCGTCCATTTCGCGGTTCGCTTATGGCTTTGGGTGACGGCACGCATAAGCCCTCGGTCAAGGCAAACATACGCCAAGCAATACGGAAAGAGGGAGGAGACACCGTGAGAGCGCTGCTGGAAAAGCGAATCGAGGAGATTCCGTGAGGTCCCTCCGCGACGCACGCATCCGCAAAGTGTGAATGGGCGTTGATTTGGCGCGACTAGCGCTTCCCGATAAACTTCATGAATTCCGACATCGGAACGGCGCCTCGCCCGTGGATCGGCGCAATAGTGGCGACATTCAGTTTCAGCCGTTGGATGTTGCTGTACAGATTTGTCGCGTTAGGGGGCACAAGCGCCGGGGGCGGAGCACTGGGCGGCCCGGGACTGTAGCTGTCCGCTTCCACCAGGATCCTCGACGCCGGAAGATAGGCCACCAGCAGCTCATCGGTGTGGAGATCGCCCTGAGTGGGGTAAACCTCGATGGATTGCTTGCCGTCGGCGATCACATACTTGTCGGTCACACCCTGGAGCAAGGCTGGTTTCCGATTTTTCGCTTGGATATCCGGAACCAGGGTCGCGGGCGCTTGGAAGGTCTTCTCGAAATAGGCCACATTGGACTGGTGCGTCACGATGGTCGTGCCCTCCGCCACGTAAGTCCGCAGACCACCCGAGTGGTCGAAGTGGTGATGCGTGCTGACCAGATACTTGATCGGTTTGTTGGGAATCAGTTTCTTGGCCTCGGCGATTACCGCGAGCGACCGATCCTCGCTTTGAGGCCCCTCGATCACCACCATGTAATCCTTGAAGTTGACGAGCAGGCTGTGATGTGAGCCGCCAGCCAGTAACCAGACTCCATCGGCCAGCTTCTTGCTTTCGACTTTTACCGGTAGAATCACGGCGGACTGCACGGGTTCGGGGACGGCGAGGTCGGCGGGCGTATTCGGCTGAACGCTGCTGATGGTGAGCTCCCAGACCGGGAACCCGCCCTGCGTTTGCAGAATCTTCGTGGGAAATTTGACCCCATTGAAGTCCTTGTAGGCAGAGTAGGTCGCGACAATCGGCAGGTCACCCAGAACCGGGTCGGCAACGGTTGTCTCTACCTTCGTAACCATGTTCTCGCCATCGATCGAGCCAGCTACCGTATACTTCCCGAGCGCCGTGAAGCTGACCACATTGCCACCCTCCGTCTTCAGGGTGGCGTTGCCGGAGTCCAGAGCCCCCTTTAGAAAGCCATGCGGGGTCAGCCAGATCTGTAGCTCCCGCATTTCGCCCTGCGCCAATTGCGGCGTGGGTCCGCTGGGTCCGACATTCCACGCCTTGCCGCCGCTCACATGCGTGTTCTGGCGCTGCCCTCCGAAGACGGGGTTCGCGAACATGAGGTCTTCGCTTCCGGATTTCTGCTCGTAGTTAATGGTACGCGTGTAACTGGTCAGGTCCCTTCGCGGCCACTCTTTCCCAGCGCTCAAAGCCTGGCCGTAGAATGCATTCATTCCCGTGCCCGTATATTGAATCGATTTCACACTACCCATCGCCTTTTGGGCGCTCTGCAACACGGACTGGGCATCCGGGCTTATGAGCGAACACCCGGCGATCGCCAGGCACAAAACGAGTGTCAACCAGAGTTTCTTGTTCATGGATTTCTGCAAGGCCTCCTTATTGCGGGCATCCGTAAATCAGGATTTGCCATTGTGGCTTCGGACCGCAATCGATTATACATCCACCCGCCACCCGTCGGAGCTTCTTTGCCATGCAGTGGTGGTGGACTACCTTAACGCTCGGTGTAAGCGGGCTGCACCTCCATGGTTTGCCCAACGAATTTGCAAATTCGTTCCAGTCTCGCTACGATACCGGCAGTCGCTTTCCGCTTAGGAGACGCTTCAAGTATGATTCGCCCGCTTCTGCTTGCTATTCCCCTGATCGTCGCGCCGCTGTTCGCGCAGGCTCCGTCTATGTCCCACGATAACGACATGGCTCCGGCCGGACTGCCGAAAGATTTTAACGAACCGATGAAGCTGTTCCCGAAAGCGCTCGGGAAGTTCACGCGCCCTATCTCTTCGAAGAATCCCGAAGCCCAGGCATATTTCGACCAGGGTTTTCAGCTCATGTACGCGTTCGGAAAGCAGGACGCAGCGCGGGCGTTTCGCGAAGCCGAGAAGCGCGACCCCGAGTGCGCCATTTGCTTCTGGGGCGAAGCCTGGGCCTGGGGTTCTTATCTGAACGGCCCGATGCAGCCTTTCGAAGCGCCCTACGCCTGGCAGGCGATCCAGAAAGCGATCAAGCTTGCACCGGGCCACTCGACGCCAATGGAAGCCGCGTTGATTGACGCCATGTCTGCGCGCTACGTGGAGCATTTCGATCCGGCCTCACGGCACGACCAGGACGCGGCCTACTCCGAAGCCATGCGCAAACTCAGTGAGCGTTTCCCGAAGGACCTGGATGCCGGTACGCTTTACGCCGATGCGCTCTTCTTGATGGAGCCGCGGCGGGGTTCGCGCGATATTAATTCCCCGAATGTGCAGCGCATAGCAAAGGAACTGGAACGGATCATTGCGATGGACGCCAGCCACGTGGGTGCCTGCCATCTTTATGTCCATCTGACCGAAGCCACTACAGAACCGCGCCGCGCTGAGGCCTGCGCCGATACGCTGGGCTACCAGATCCCGGGCGCGAGCCACCTCAACCACATGCCCGCGCATACCTGGAATCAGTTAGGCCGGTGGGCGGATTCGACTCGCGCCAATATCGAGGCGTGGCATTCGGACCTGAAGGCCGCGATCGGCGAAGGCTTTGCGATTTATCCCACCCACAACCTGCACATGTTACTCTTCGCTGCGTCAATGGATGGGCAGGGAGCAGTGGCCAATCAGGCGGCCAAGGATTACACGCGGATGGATGGCAACAACATGCTACAGGTGCTGACGCTGATTCGCTTTGGACGCTTTGACGAGGTGATGGAACTGACGAAACGTCCAGCGGGGCCGATCCCCGGTGCGGTGTGGGATTTTGGCCAGGGCTATGCGCGGCTGCGAACTGGCGAGAAAGATTTCGCGCGGCTTTATCTTGGACGGGTACTCAAGACCGCGGCGGAATCGAATGCGGAATTCCGGGGGCATCCGGCGAAAACTCTGCTCGGGGCGCTGGGCGGAATCCTAGAAGGTGAAATCTATCGGGCGGATGGGGATCTGGATAAAGCCATCGCATCATTGGAACATGCCGTAGATCTGTATGACCAGCTGATTTATGATGAGCCGGAACCGCTACCGTTTGCTGCGCAGCACTGGCTGGGCGCGGCTCTATTGGAGGCGAAGCGGTATGCCGATGCTGAGCGGGTCTATCGCGAAGAGTTGAAGAGGCACCCGAACAATGGGTGGTCGCTGTTTGGACTAAAAGCCGCTTTAACGGGCCAGGGGAAGCCGTCAGGCGACGTGGCTAAGCAATTCGATTCCGCGTGGGCAAGGTCCGATGCCTGGATTCAGGCTTCACGATATTGACCGTTTCAGCGCCACGAATAGTTCGGTTAGTTCGGACACGGAGCGCCTATTTCGATGAGTGCCTGTTAACGGTTATCGGTAGCTACTATGCCCGCTAAGAGTGTTAACTGAGGTTAGCGGACTACCTCCACGGGGGTGTATGATGAGCCCCATGAAATCTTTTGCGGTCCTGCTGGTTCTTAATGTGTTTGCACTGAGCGCGGCGATGGCGCAGACTCCTGAGGCTGGCCGCGGCCTTTTTGAGGCCCGCTGTGTCGCTTGCCACGGCGGAGATGGCGCCGGCGGGGAACACGGTCCCGCGATCGTGGGCCGTATTGGAGCGCTCAGTGATTCGGATCTCGCAGTCACGGTCGGCGGCGGATTGCCGCTCTCAGGAATGCCGGCCTTCAAACTCACGGAACCTGAGATGGACGAGTTGATCGCCTACCTCCGCACTCTGAGGCCTCGCCCAAACCATGGTTTATCCTCGCGGGCAGTCGATATGGCAGACGGCCGGAAGCTCGAAGGCGCGATCCTAAACGAAACCATCGAGGACCTCCAGTTGCAAACACCGGATCAGCGCATACATCTTCTGCGCAGGACCGGTTCCAAATATCGCGAGGTGACATCCCAGACCGATTGGCCCAGCTATAACGGCGATACACGCGGCAGCCGGTACAGCCAACTCACCCAGATCAATAGAAGTAACGTCAGAAAGCTGGCGCCGAAATGGGAAGTGACGCTTCCACATACCGCTCCCTTAGAGGGCACGCCTGTAGTGGTGGGCGGCATCATGTACATGACCAGCGCCAATGAATGTTACGCGCTCGATGCCGGCACCGGGCGCCAGCTTTGGCACTACCAGCGACCCCGCACTCGCAATCTGACAGGGAACGCGGGCGGCGGCATCAATCGGGGTGTTGCTCTAGCGGGCGACCGCGTCTTCATGGTCACAGACAACGCTCATATCATCGCATTGAACCGCTTCACGGGCGACCTATTGTGGGAAACCGAAATGGCCGACTGGCATCTGAATTACAACGCCACCTCGGCCCCCCTGATCGTTGGCGACCTTGTTGTAAATGGATCTTCCGGCGGTGACGAGGGCGTCCGCGGCTTCCTCGCCGCCTTCGATCAAAAGACTGGGAAAGAAGTATGGCGTTTCTGGACGGTTCCTAAACCGGGCGAGCCGGGTTCGGAAACATGGCAAGGCTCCGAGATCCAACAGCCGGGTTCAGTCGCATGGTTCACCGGCTCCTACGATCCAGATCTCAACACCGTCTACTGGCAGACCGGCAATCCTGGAAATGACCTTAACGGCGATCGACGCGCCGGTGACAACCTTTACTCCTGCTCGGTGCTCGCGCTCGACGCAAAGACCGGAAAGCTCAAGTGGTATTACCAGTTCACACCGCACGATGTCTGGGACTGGGACGCCACCGAGCCCTTGGCGCTCATCGATTCGGTGTGGGAGGGCCAACCGCGTAAGCTTCTTGTGCAGGCAAATCGCAACGGGTTCTTCTATGTACTCGATCGTACGAATGGGAAACTGCTGCTAGCCAAGGCATTCGTCCAAAAGCTGACTTGGGCGAAAGAGATTGATGCTGATGGTCGTCCAGTAAGGATTCCCAACATGGAACCGACCACGTCGGGAAAAGTGATCTGCCCAGGTCTGGAAGGCGCCACCAACTGGTTTTCAACGTCCTATAATCCGGCGACTGGCCTGTACTATGTACAGACGCTCGAAAAGTGTGAAGTATTCACCAAAGTCCCGATGGAGTGGAAGGCCGGCAGCGGTTATATGGGCGGCACTTGGGTCGATGAGCCCGGTCAGCCCGGTCGAAAGATCCTGCGCGCCTTCGACATCAAAACCGCCAAGCCGGTTTGGGAAATTCCCCAGCCCGGGCTCGCCGTCTCCTGGGGAGGAACGTTATCGACGGCTGGCGGTATCGTGATTTTTGGCGAGGACAGCGGTGCTCTGGCGGCCGCCGATGCAGCGACCGGCAAGCTCTTGTGGCGCTACCAGACCAATCAGAATTGGAAAGCTTCGCCGATGACCTACGTCTTCGATGGAAAGCAGCACGTAGCAGTTGCTTCTGGATCGAACGTCATCAGTTTCGCCTTGGTGGAGTAAGACTTCCCCGCAGCAGAACGCCAGCGCGGGAGTCAGGAGCGAGACGGGACGCATGATTATCGGTAGCGAAACCAGACTGGATCAACTCAGGTGAACCGAACTTACCAGGGTGATCCTCTGCCGCCATTGAACTCGTGACTTCGATCCGGGCGGAGTCGCTCGGACTGCACGTCACTCATGACGTCCCATAGCGGACGAGCGCTGAGTATCGCGCATCGTCACATAAACGATGAGTGAGGTGGCGATTACGGCCGTCAGATAGAAATAGAACCAGGTCTCGTGGCCGATCGATTTGAACCACAACGCGATCGATTCCGCGGTCCCGCCAAAAATGGAAACAGTGATCGCGTAGGGCAGTCCTACGCCGGTGGCTCGGACGCTGGTGGGGAAGAGTTCAGCCTTCACCACGGCGTTGATTGAGGTATAGCCGGCGACGATCATCCAGGCACCCGCGATCAGCAGAAAAGCGGCGAAGGCGGTTTTTGCGGCCTGCAGCGAATAGAGCAGAGGAATGGTACTGATGGTGCCCATGACTCCGAACCAGATCAGCAGCGGCTTGCGGCCGATCCGGTCGGAGAGAGCGCCGTAAAGCGGCTGCAGGAATAGAGCGAAAACGAGCGAGCTACCGGTGACCATCGTGGTCTGGAGATCGTTGAGGCCCACCGACAGCTTGAGAAATTTCTGCATGTACGTGGTGTAGGTATAGAACGCAGTGGTGCCACCCATAGTGAGCCCCACCACTACTAGAATCTCGCGAGGGTATTTCAGGAGCGCCTTGATCGAACTTTCCCGGCGGACGATTTTCTTGGCGGCGAGGAAATCATCGGTTTCGTGCATGTGGCTCCGCATCGCCAGAGTGACCAGTGCCAAAAGACCTCCGATAGCAAAGGGGATACGCCAGCCCCAGGCCTTCAATTGAGCCGGCGTAAGCAAGAACTGCTGAAGGAGTAGCAGGACCAGAATTGCACACAGTTGGCCCCCGATCAGCGTCACGTACTGGAAGCTCGAATAGAAGCCGCGGTGCTTTTCATCGGCTACCTCGGAAAGATAGGTAGCGCTCGCACCGTACTCGCCGCCGAGACTCAAGCCCTGAATCACGCGCGCTAGGCCGAGCAATATCGGCGCTGCGCGGCCGATCGAGGCATAAGTCGGCATCACCGCGATCATCAGTGATCCGAAGCACATGAGGAGCACGGCAAGCATCAGGGCTTTGCGCCGCCCGTAATGATCGGCAAGGTAGCCGAACAGCCAACCTCCGATGGGACGCATGATGAACCCGAATGCAAACAGGACAGCTGCATTCAGTTGCTGCACGACGGGATCGTTCCCGGGAAAGAACGAGCTGGCGAAATAGAGCGCGAAGGCCGAATAAGTGTAAAAATCGTACCACTCGACCAGGTTGCCGGCCGAACCGACCAAGATCGCCTTCAGGCGACGCCGCATGTCAGCGAGATGAAGTTGTTCGTCGCCCCGGATGGTGGATGGCCAGGCCATTGCAGACTTTACCACAAGGCCACGACGGTTGTTGGCCTTCTTCGCAGTGTTACTTTTCTCGACTTTAATCAATTGGGCTATTTCCGTAAAAGGGTTCGCGAATCGCGGATGATCCACGAAGTCGTCGAGAGCAATCGCATAAACCAATTTGGTAACGTGCCGACATTCGAGGCAGTGGAATCGGGCACTTTCCAGGTTAAAGTCGTTCGTCGAGGATTGAGCGCCTTTCTCTACGACGTGCCAGCGCCGGGGCCTTCTTCCATATTGTTGCGTGTGTGCTCACGGAGTAGCATGGATTGAACGAAAGGATCACACATGTCCACCAACCTCACCCGCCGCCGGTATCTGCAAGGATTCGCCGCCGGAGCCGCCTACGCGGCCGCGGCAACCCAAGCCCGCGCCGAAAACGCCAGTGTGGCCTACGGCAAAAAGACGATCCCCGCCGGGATTCGCTCCCGCTTCGTGAAGAACGTGAACGGCCTTACGGTCCATGCGCTCGAGGCAGGTTATGAGACGCCGGGGCGGCAGATGCTTCTTCTCCTCCACGGATACCCTGAACTCGCTTATAGCTGGCGAAAGGTCATGCTGCCCTTGGCGTCGGCTGGATATCACGTAGTCGCGCCGGATCAGCGCGGCTTCGGTCAAACCACCGGGTGGGATCCCTCCTACGGCGCCGACCTGTCGAACTTCAGCATGCTCAACATGGTCCGCGACGCGCTGTCGCTGGTGAACGCGCTCGGCCACCACTCTGTTCCCGCTGTCATCGGTCACGACGCCGGCTCTCCCGTCGCGGCGTGGTGCTCGCTGGTCCGGCCAGATGTGTTCAAATCCGTGGTAATGATGAGCTCGCCGTTCGGCGGTACGCCCGCGCTACCGTTCAATACGGCGAATCAACCGGCGCCCCCGGCGGCCGCGGGTCCAAGCTTGGACCAGCAGCTTGCCGCGCTGCCCCGGCCTCGGAAGTATTATCAGCGCTACTACACGACGCGACCAGCCAACGACGACATGCTGCACGCACCCCAGGGGCTCCACGCCTTCTTTCGGGCGTATTACTACTACAAGAGCGCCGATTGGAAAGGGAACCAGCCATTCCCATTGAAGAATCGGTCCGCTGAGGAAATGGCAAAGATGCCGACCTACTACGTAATGGATCTGAACAAGAACATGGCCGAGACCGTCGCCGAGCATATGCCGGCCGCGGCTGAAATTGCGGCCTGCAAATGGCTCACCGAGGATGATGTGGACGTTTACGTCTCCGAATACGGGCGCACCACATTCCAGGGAGGACTGCAAGGGTACCGGCGCGGCGCGGATCCCAGGTCCAATGCGGAACTGCTGACCTTCGCGGGCCGCACGATCGACGTTCCGTCCATGTTCATCGGAGGCCAGAGCGATTGGGGCGTGTTTCAAACCGCCGGCGCGGCCGAACGAATGCAGACGACCGCATGCACGAAAATGGTCGGATTCCATCGGGTGGAGGGCGCCGGCCATTGGGTCCAACAGGAACAGCCGGAAGAAGTGAGTAAGATTCTTCTGCAATTCCTGAAGCAGACTGTGTAACTCAGCCGGACAAGGCCCCGGGGTTTGAGTTCAACGGTGCGGAGTCGCTGGCGAGCCGCGCCAATATCGAGGCATTC
>JBDTTL010000010.1:0-30088 GCA_039930665.1 Acidobacteriota bacterium | reverse complement strand
ATCGCGTAAACATGAACTGATCTTACACGTCCCGATCTTATACATCGAAGAAAACAGTTTCCGCTTCGCCTTGCAGATGGATCTCGAAAGCCCAAGCGTTCGCCTGACCCGTGACCGGCTTTGCGAACAGCGTTTCGCGCCGATCCGCGGGCACCAGCGACAGCACGGGATCGTCGGCGTTGGCAACTTCGCCTGCGAAATAGACGCGCGTGCGGAGCGGCTTTCCGAGGCCTCGCCCGAAGAGTGTGACGTTGATGTGTGGCGCTTGCACGGCGCCCTCGCCATTCGGCACGCGGCCCGGCTTCACCGTCTCAAAGACGCAGACCCCGTTAGGGTCCGTCTCCAGCCGGCCGAATCCAAAAAAGTTTGCATCGGCAGCGGCGCAGCGCGGGTCGACTGGATGGCGATAGCGTCCCTGCGAGTCCGCCTGCCACAGCTCGATCATGGAATCGCCCGGCGTGGGCAGGCCTTCGCCGTCGATTACTCGAAACGCCAGCGTGATGTGCTCGCCTGCAACACCGTCGGGGGCCATGATGCCGAGGCCGGGATTGGTGGTCAGGCCGAAATTGAAAAAAGGACCCACAGTTTGCGAGGCGCTTGGAATTAGTCTCACCTCTGACGTTCCTCAAATGGCGTAGCCGATCGGCCGCGCAGCACGATGTCGAAACGGTAGCCTATAGCCCACTCAGGCTCGGTGAGAGACAGATCGAAAGATGATACCAGGCGCTGCCGCGCGCCCTCATCCGCTATCGAGTGCAAGACCGGATCGATCGTCATCAAAGGATCGCCGGGAAAATACATCTGCGTTACCAGGCGGCTCAGCAGCCCTGCTCCAAAGAGCGAGAAGTGAATGTGCGCCGGCCTCCAGGCGTTCGGATGATTGCGCCAGGGATAGGCGCCGGGCTTGATGGAAACGAAGCGGTAGTTGCCGGCGTCATCGGTGATCGCGCGTCCCGCGCCGAGGAAATTCGGATCGAGCGGCGCCGGGTGGCCGTCTTTCGGATGGCGATAGCGACCGGATGAATTCGCCTGCCAGACTTCCACGAGAGCATTGGGCAAGCCTCGGCCGTCTTCATCGAGTACGCGTCCGGCGACGATGATGCGCTCGCCTAGTGGAGGGTCCGCGAAATGCCGGGTAAGATCATTGTCCGTTTCGCCGAAAGGACTGTGACCATAGAGCGGCCCGGTCAGTTCGCTGAGTGTATGTGGGAATTGGATCAACGGCTGCGACGGTGCGCGCCGGATAGACGACCGGTAACCTTCATACAAATACTCCGGCTGGTTGCCGGGCTCCGGTTTGGGATATTCGTTCATTCGCGCGCCATGCCCAATTGGCATTTATCGAGTCTAACCGTTTATCTTATACGTGTGCGATGGGCGGGCACGTGACACTACACACAAAAGTCGGCATCATTGGTGCGGGACCAGCCGGTCTTTTGCTCTCCCACCTGCTCCACCTGGAGGGCATCGAGTCCATCGTGATCGAGACGCAAACTCGCCAGCATGTAGAGGCGCGCATCCGCGCCGGCGTGCTGGAGCAGGGCACGGTGGATGTGCTCAACGCCGCGGGAGTGGGTGCGCGCATGAGCCGCGAAGGGCTGATCCATCACGGCATCGAACTTCGCTTTAACCGCCAAGGCCATCGCATCGATATGTATGAGCTGACCGGCGGGCGCGCCATCACGGTCTACGCGCAGCACGAAGTGGTGATCGATCTGATCCAGCAGCGGCTGCATGACGGCGGCCAAATTGTGTTCGAGGTGAGTCACGTTATCGCGCACGATTTCGATAGCAAGTCGCCTCGCATACGTTTTGAGCAGCACGGCGAACCTTACGAGATAGTCTGCGATTTCATCGCCGGTTGCGATGGCTTTCACGGCATCTGCCGGCCTTCCATCCCCGAAGGCGCGCTCCGCTGTTACGAAAAAACGTATCCATTTGGATGGCTGGGCATTCTAGCGGAAGCGGCTCCCGCGTCCCACGAACTGATTTATGCGAACCACGAGCGCGGCTTCGCGCTACTGAGCATGCGCTCTCCTGCGATCACGCGCGCTTACCTTCAGTGCGACCCCGATGAGGATCTCGCAGCGTGGCCAGACGAGCGAATTTGGGAGGAGCTAGATCACCGCTTCGAGACGCATGAGGGTTTTCGGCTCAACCGGGGTCCCATCGATCAGAAAGGCGTAACGCCGATGCGCAGCTTCGTCACCGAGCCGATGCAGTACGGTCGTATGTTTCTAGCCGGTGATGCCGCACACATTGTGCCGCCCACCGGCGCAAAGGGCCTCAACCTGGCTGTCGCCGACATTCGTATCCTCTCCCGCGCGCTAACGGCCTGGTATCGGAACGGATCGGAAGACCTTCTGAAACGCTACTCCGAAATCTGTCTGCGCCGTGTGTGGCGCGCCCAGAATTTCACGTGGTGGATGACCTCCTTGCTGCATCGTTTCCACGGCAGCGATGGATTGGACGACGCATTCGACCACCGCAGGCAATTGGCGCAGCTCGATGAAGTCACCACGTCGCGCGCGGCTGCAATTACCCTGGCGGAGAATTACACTGGATTGCCGTTCAATCTGCCGGGAGAAAAATTGTGATCCGTAGCACGCCGCCATTCCGCGCCGACCACGTTGGCAGCCTGCTTCGCACGCCTCTCCTCAAAGACGCCCGCGCGCGCCACGAACGCGGTGAGATCTCGGATGCGTATCTGCGCGCCGTGGAGGACGCTGCCATCGAGCAGGCAATCGTGCGCCAGGCAGAAATTGGGCTGCGCAGCGCCACCGATGGCGAATTCCGTCGCGCCATGTGGCACTTCGATTTTCTGGAGAATCTCGACGGCGTCGAATCCTTTCGCGCCGATCACGGCATCGCGTTCAAGGGCGGCATCGAAACCCAGGCCAAGGGACTGCGCGTCACCGGCAAGATCGGGTTCTCCACGCATCCGATGGTAGATCACTTCCGTTTCCTTCGCGACCATACACGCGCGATTCCGAAGATGACCATTCCCTCGCCTTCGGTGCTGCATTTCCGCGGCGGACGGCGGGCGGTGAACTCCGAGGTGTATCCAAAAATGGACGAGTTCTACCGCGATCTTGGGCTGGCTTATCGCGACGCCGTCCAAACCTTCGCTCATGCGGGCTGCCGCTATCTCCAGCTAGATGAAGTGAACCTGGCGTATCTTTGCGACCCCGAGCAGCGGCAAATCCTGCGCGACCGCGGAGATAATCCCGATGATCTGCCGCGGATTTATGCGGACATGATCAACGCGGCGATCGCGAGCCGCCCGCCCGATATGACGATAACCATGCATCTATGCCGGGGCAACTTTCGTTCCAGTTGGATTGCGCAGGGCGGCTACGAGCCGGTGGCTGAGTTGCTCTTCAATCGGATTGGCGTCGACGGCTACTTCATGGAATTCGATACCGAACGTGCGGGCGGTTTCGAGCCGCTGCGTTTCGTTCCCAAAGGAAAAACGGTCGTATTGGGCCTGGTGACATCCAAAGCCGGCGCGCTCGAATCGGTGGAAGATTTGGAGCGCCGCATCGCGCATGCCGCTAAATACGTTCCGCTCGACCAACTCTGCCTCAGCCCGCAGTGCGGTTTCGCCAGCACCGAGGAAGGGAACAGCCTAACCGAAGATGAACAGTGGGCGAAACTCGCGCGCATCGTTGAGGTCTCGCGAAAAGTGTGGGGCGAATGAGCCACGCCGTCGACGTCGGAGAGCTGCTCGACCACGCCCCGTGGACCGCGCAGCAAAAGCGCTGGACCCTGCTGGCGGCGCTGGCCGTGATCTTCGACGGCTTTGATATCCAGATTCTGGGCTTCGCGATTCCGTCGCTGATTCGCGAGTGGCACGTGACGCGGTCGGCCTTCGGTCCGGTGCTCGCGCTTGGTTTGGCCGGCATGGCGGTTGGGAGTCCGCTCGCCGGATATTGTGGCGACCGCTTCGGCCGCCGAGTCGCGCTCATTGGTTGCGTGGGTCTCTTCGGCGTCGCAACCATCGCGACCAGTTTCGTGGATGGAGTGGCGTGGTTGACCGTATTGCGCTTTTTTACCGGCATGGGCGCCGGCGGCGCCTTGCCCAATGCAAGTGCGCTGGCTGCTGAGTTCGCTCCGCTGCGGCGCCGCCACGCGGCGGTGTTGCTCACCATCGTGTGTGTTCCTTTGGGCGGGATGGTAGGCGGGGTCATCGCGTCACAGGTGCTGCCCGCGCTGGGCTGGCGCGCGCTTTACGCGATCGGCGGCGCGATGCCGTTGGCGTTCGCAATTGTACTGTGGAGCGCTTTGCCGGAATCGCCGCGCTTTCTCGCGCGCCGTCCCGCCGAGCGGCAGCGTCTGACCAAACTTCTGCTCCGGATGGGCTTCGCAGTCGGCCCCGAGAGTACATATGAAGACCGCAGCAAAGTCGCGGCGGACAATCGCGCACCCCTCCGCACTCTGTTCGGGCCCGCGCTCGCACGCGACACCACAGGCCTCTGGATCGCATTCTTCTTCTGCTTGGGCTCGATCTACGTGATGTTCGGCTGGCTCCCGACCATGCTGACAAGCCAAGGTGTCAGCCTCGCCACCGCGACCACTGGATTAGCCGTCTACAATTTGGGCGGCGTATTCGGAGTGCTGTTGTGGACCATGCTCATCGGGGCATTCGGTTCGCGCCGGCCGATGCTGGCGGGCGCACTGGGCACGGCGGCAAGCGCGCTTCTGGTTCTGCTGATCCCATTCCAGGCCCAAGGCGGCCACGGGCTTCTGCTCGCCGCGATCGGACTCAACGGTCTGCTCGCGAACGCGGTCCAGACTTCCATGTTCGCGCTGTCCGCCCACGTGTATCCCACCGCCGTCAGGGCTTCCGGCGTAGCTTACGCGGCCGCGATTGGGAGAACCGGCGCCATCGTCAGTTCGCTGTTTGGCGCGGTTCTGATACAGGCCGGAACGGTCGCCTTCTGGTCGGCGCTGGCGGCGGCTATGGTCGTTGCCTTCGCCGGACTTGCCTGGGTTCGCAATCATTTCGGCGCGGTCGAAAAACTGGACCCGACGCGGGTTGCCGCGTAGTAAGAGCGCGGCTACTTGCCGTAACGCTTACTGAATCCGTTGCGAGTGTTGATGACGGTGAAGGTTCCATTCTTCGCAACGGAAAGATGTATCCACTTAAACGCGTCGGACCCCTCCAGGTTCGCGATGAAGTTGTCCGGCGGATTCTCTTCTTTGCCGGCGTTGAGCGAATAGTGGAGCTGCCAGATATCTTGCAGTCCCGGAGCCGCGCGCAACACGGGCCAAGACTGGGCGTCGGCGCCTTTTCTTGCACCGTTGGCCTGGACGATGACGGGGGCGTGGAGCGCACCCACTACCTCCGGCGCGATCCCTTTGAATTGGCCGTGGACGTTCACGTTGTACACATCCACGGCGCCGATCAGATTCCTGGGGCACACCAGATCGTGACTGTAATGCGCCTCCAGATCGGCTAGATCCAACATGCGGAACTTGCCTTCGGTGATGAGCAGGCCGATGGATTGGTTATCTTCAAAATCGGTCGCGAGTACGTCCTGCTGTTTATAGGTGTCGCAGAGAGTATTGCGCGCGCCTGCGCCTGCGAGCGGTTTCTTTATCAACTGCCCGCCAGCCGCTAACACTCGCACATTGACGCCCCGGATAGGAATCTTGTCGCCGACATGCAGGACCGTGTGGCCAATCTTATCGCGCAAGGCTGCGTAGGCTGCGAATCGCGCGGCGGCTTGCGGGTTGGTGGTTAGATATTCCCCGTGATCGAAGATGTGTTCAATCGGGACTTTCGCGGCCAGCAGAGGGACGTCGCCCAAATGATCCAGGTCGAAGTGCGAGATGACCAGGAAGTCGATCCGTCGCAGACCGGCGGCTTCGACCGCTTCGACAATGCGTTCGTTGGACGCCAGCCGGTTATTCGTGGCGGGCCAGCCGGCATCGAACAGCATCGACTGCCCGGAAGGCGAAACCAACAATACGGACTTGCCACCTTCGACGTCGATGAAATAAATCTCGAGATTTTGCGCCGCTGTGAGGGACGCGGCAAAGAGCGCCAGCAAGCAAGCGATTCGTCTCATCCTAGTGCACCGAAAACGCCGCGACCACGAGCGCAGCGGGCAGAAGGATCGCGACGAGTCCGACGGGCGGAAGTCTTCGTTTCCACCTCAGAAGCGTACCAGAAGACTTCGTCGATGTGTTAAACTCGCCCCCGTCGGGGTAGTGAACCGTAGAACCTGAGTGCGACAGGCCCCAACACAGGACCGGGAGGTACGGTAATGAAATTTCTGAGCTACGCTGGGACGCGTCCGGCGAGCGCGCTGCTGCTGGCGTCGGTGCTTTCCTGCACCCTTTCTACGGGCGCGGCGCAAACTTATCAGGATCTGCTGAAGCCGAATCCCAACAATTGGCTGCAGTATTCGGGAACTTACGATGCGCAACGGCACTCACTGCTGAACCAGATCAATACCAGCAACGTCCCAAATCTGCAGGCGAGCTGGGTCTATCACATGACCGGCGCAGTGGACCTCGAAGCGGTGCCGATTGTGGTCGACGGCGTCATGTACGTCTCGCAGTGGAATCGTGTGGAAGCGCTCGACGCGCGAGCGGGCCGGCTGATCTGGCAATACATGCGTGCCCCGCAGACTCGCGGCTGGCAGCGCGGCGTGGCCGTTTACCAGGGGAAAGTTTACGTCGGCACCGTGGATTCGGCGCTGGTGGCGCTGGATGCCAAGACCGGCAACCTGATATGGGAGAGCAAGGTCGAGGGCGAAGGCAGACGATTGCAGGGTGCGGCGCCGCTGATAGCCAAGGGCAAAGTGATTATGGGCGGCAGCGGCAGGGGCGGCGGCTGGATACAGGCCTTCGACGCGGATACCGGAAAGGTTGCCTGGACTTGGAACGTGATTCCTAAACCGGGCGAGAAGGGCATTGAATCCTGGGAAGGCGACTCCTGGAAGCTCGGAGGCGGCCCCGTTTGGAACATCGGAAGTTGGGACGCTGAGCTAAACACGCTTTATTGGGGCACCGGACAGCCCGGGGTCGACTTCGTTGGGGAGATCCGCAAGGGCGACAATCTCTACACCGATTGCATTGTGGCGCTGGACATTGATACCGGCAAGATGAAGTGGTATTTCCAGAACACGCCGCACGATGTTCACGATTGGGATTCCGAAGAGGCGCTGGTCCTGGTGGACGCCGAGTTTAAAGGACAAATGCGCAAGCTGCTGATCCAAGCCAATCGAAACGGTTACTTCTACCTGCTTGACCGGACCAACGGCAAGTTTCTGCAGGGAACGCCGTTCGTGAGCAAATTAACGTGGTCTAACGGGATGACCGAGGACGGGCGTCCTATCGTGGTCGCAGGCAGTGAGCCGACGGTAGAAGGCAGCCGTGTTTGCCCGTCGACGGCGGGTGCAACCAACTGGCCCTCGCCTGCCTACAATCCGGACACCAAGTTCTTCTACCTAATCGTGCAGGAAGGCTGTGGCATCACTTACAAATCCAGCAACAATTTTCAAGCAGGTATGCCAGGCAGTGGCACCGGCTACATGGAGAGCCCGGCGGACCAGGAGAACTGGCAGCTCTACGTGAAGGCCCTCGACCTCAGCGGCAAGACTGTGTGGACCTATAAGCAGGTTGACTCGAACCACTATGGCCCGGGCCTGCTTTCGACTGCCGGCGGCATTATCTTCGCGGGCGAGCAGCAGGGACAGTTCACGGCCCTCGATGCCAAGACCGGTAAGGTGCTATGGCATTTCAATACCGGCGGACTGATCACCGCAGGCCCCATGACCTATAGCGTCAACGGAAAACAATACGTCTCCATTGCGTCCTACGCGAATGTCTTTGCCTTCGCACTTCCCGACGCGGCGACCAGATAAGGGGAAACTTCCATGAAACTTCGCGGATATTTCCAGATAATGATGACTGGCCTGCTGCTCGCTCTGCCTGTCTCAGCGCAGCGCCGAGCAGCCGCTCAGCCGAACCCCAATCCCTTCGCGAACAATGCCGATGCCATTGCCGAAGGCCGGGAAATCTACAATCGCATTTGCACGGCTTGCCACGGTAAGGATGGCGAGGCAGGCGACCGTGCGCTGGCGCTAGGCGCTCCCGCCAGACGCTATCAGCGCAATACCGATGCACAAATATTCGATGCCATCGAGAAGGGTATTCCTGGCACCATGATGCCGCCCAACCGCTTGCCCGAAAATGATGCCTGGAAAGTGACTGCCTACATTCACGGTCTGCGCGGCACAGCCATCGATACGCCCGCCAAGGGCGATGTAGCAAAAGGCGAAGCGATCTTTTTGGGCAAGGGCAAATGCGCCGACTGCCACATGGTTAACGGAAAGGGCGGCCTCTCGGGTCCCGACCTGTCAAACCTCGCCGGTGTCCGCAAGTACACCTCCATCGTGGATGCACTGACCAAAGTTCAGCACCGCGTCGCGACCGATGGCGGTACGCACGCGGAGGCGCTATTGCCAATGACCACATATCAACCGGTGCGCATAACCACGGGCGACGGCAAGGTCATCAACGGGATTCTGCGCAACGAAGACAGCTTTACACTGCAAGTGTTTGGCTCCGACAACCAGCTTCATCTGCTGGATCGGGACAAGCTAAAGGAAGTCTATTACATCCCCAAGAGCCAGATGCCTACGGATTTCGACAAGCGCTTGACGGCCACTGAATTTCAAGACCTGCTGGCGTACCTGACGCGTCTGGCGGTCCCGGCGCCGCAGAATCGCGGTGGAAGAGACGAATAGGGAAACAGCGGTCATGAAACGACGAACATACTTAAAAGCGGGCTTAAAAGCGGGATTAGCGGCAATCGGTGCGCAATCGCTCGGGGCTTGGGCCAGTGCAGACTCTGGAGAATACCTGGTCTACTTCGGGACCTACACGGACCTAGCCGCTCGCGGTATCTACGCCTATCGCTTCCAGCCGTCCACCGGCAAGCTGACTTCGATCGGGCTAGTGGCGACGACGCCCAACCCGGCGTTTCTGGTTGCGACTCCCAACGGGCGCTTCCTTTACGCCGTGAACTGGAAAGGCGACGAGCGCGAAAAACAAGGCGACACGGTCATCGCCTACGCCATTGACCGCAAGACCGGCAAGCTCACCTTCCTGAACAAAGTGGATTCGAAGGGCGAGATGCCGACCAATCTGGCCACCGATCATAGCGGCAAGACGCTGCTGGTGGTTAGCTACACCGGCGGGAACATTGTCGGCTACCAGATTGAACCCGATGGCAAGCTCAGCGCGCCGACGGCCTACTTCGAGCACCGGGGCAAAAGCGTTCATCCCGTGAATGGACCGCATTCGCATGGCGTCATCGTTTCGCCGGATAACAAGCACGCGTTTGTCGGAGAAGTGGGGCTGGATCAGGTCAGGTCCTATAGTCTTGATGCGGCGAAAGGCAAGCTGACGCCATCCGATCCGCCGTTTGTTTCGGTCACGCCAGGAACCGCGCCGCGGCACCTGGCCTTTCATCCTAGCGGCAAGTATTTGTATGTGAACGACGAAAGTCGGCCGGCTGTCACCGTCTTTGCGGTGGATGGCGGCCACTTGAAAGAGATTCAGGAAGTGCCTGCGATCCCTGCGGACTTCAAGGGGCGCGACGCGACCGCCGAAATTCAAATCGACCAGAAGGGCCGATTTGTCTACGTATCGAACCGGGGCCACGACAGCATCGCGGTATTCTCGGTCGATCAGGCTACAGGCAAGATTACTCCCGTTCAGTACGCCTCCAGCCTGGGGAAGACGCCACGCAACTTCTCGCTCGACCCGACGGGAGAATACCTGTTCGCCGCAAACCAGAACTCGGATACCGTAGTTCCCTTCAAGGTGGATCCGGAGACAGGGAAACTTACGCCCACCGGCGAGCCGATCAGCGTTCCAAAGCCGGTTTGCGTGCTCTTTGTGAAGGCTCAATAGGGCTCCGCCAGCCGCGACCCGTGCGAACCCCGGCACTGGTGCCGAGGCTCTATGCTGTCAATTGTTTGGACGGATTCCGGTCTGCCATTCGACCGTGGTGTTCGCCCTCTTGAAGGTGTATACTTCATGATGTCCGGAAAATTCCAGGCTGGAATTCTGGCTAAGGCGGAGGGCGATGATGCGGTCCTTCAGGCAGAAGGCGAAAACGGCGCCGCGTTGGCGCGTAGTAGCGGTGCGAGGCTTGATCGTTGCACTGCTGCTGAGTGGCTGTGTTGCCACTACCATCCGGCTGCGCGCGCAAACTCCCGCTACCAAGCCAATCACCGATCCCAAGGCGTTCCTCAACACCTACTGCGTCACTTGCCATAACCAGAAGCTGCATACTGCTGGACTTGCTTTTGACACATTAGACGTCACTCATCCCGGCGCCAATCCCGATGTGTGGGAGCGTGTCGTCGAGAAGCTGCGGGCCGGCTCGATGCCCCCGCCGAAGATGCCGCGGGCCGACCCTGCTACCTATCAGGTGATTGCCACTACTCTCGAAAACGAGCTGGATAAAGCCTGGGCGGCAAATCCGAACCCGGGGCATATCAGTTCGGTCCATCGGCTCAATCGCGCGGAATACAGCAATGCGATCCGCGACATGTTTGCGCTGGACTTTGATGTGAAGCCGCTGTTGCCCGGTGATGAAACGGCCGACGGTAGTTTCGACAATTTCGCGGATGTGCTCTCAGTTTCGACCACGCATTTAGAACGCTACATGTCGGTGGCCCGTCAGGTCACGCGGCTGGCAGTGGGCTTGCCTCCGGCGACTCCTGGTACCGACCGCTATGAGATTCCGCTTTTCATCATGCAGGACGAACGGCAGAGCGAAGATTTGCCACTAGGCTCGCGCGGCGGCATCGCGATCCACAAAGAATTTCCGGTCGATGGCGAGTATCTCATTAGCGTTAAGCTGCAGAGGCAATATCAGGATTACCTCAAAGGAATGGGGTGGCCTCAGAAGCTCGACGTGCGTCTGGATGGAAAATTATTGAAGCGCTTCACGGTGGGCGGCGAAGGCAAAGGCCGGCCTGCCGCGACGAGCTACGCGGGCGATGGGGAACCGGGCTTCGCCGGCGCTCCCGAATGGGAAACCTACATGCAATTGACCGGCGACGCTGGGCTGGAAGTTCGTGTGCCAGTGAAAGCGGGTCCGCGAGTGGTGGGCGTGTCGTTCGTGCGGGAACAGTGGGAGCCGGAAGGCCTTCCGCAACCCCTGCAGCGCGGCCGTGTGATCGCGGATGACCAGGTGTACATGGATTACGCGAACGTGGGTTCGGTGCAAATTGGCGGTCCTTATGAGGCTACTGGACCGGCCAAAGACACTCCCAGCCGTCGCGCGATATTCGTCTGCCAGCCCGCGAGCCGCGCCCCCGCCGAAGAGCACGCTTGCGCGACCAGGGTTCTGTCGCGGATGGCGCAGAAAGCGTACCGCCGCCCCGCGACCAAAGCCGACGTTCAGACCTTGATGGAATTTTTCGATCAGGGCCGCCAAAGTGGCGGGAGCTTCGACACCGGGATTCAGTTTGCGCTGGAGCGTATGCTGGTGGACCCGGATTTCCTGCTGCGCATCCATCTGAACAAGATCGCGCGGACTCCGCTTGCTGCGAAGCAGGGAGCAACGTTTCAAGCCGCTGCGTATCAAGCAGGACAGGGGGCGTCTCACGCCGCCTCGGCGCAAGGTCCCGGGGCGAATGGCGCTTATCGCTTGAGCGACATTGAACTCGCCTCGCGCCTGTCGTTTTTCTTGTGGAGCAGCATACCCGACGAACACTTGCTGGCACTAGCGGAACGCGGTCAGCTCTCTAATCCACCGACGCTCGAAAAGGAAGTGCGGCGGATGCTGGCCGATCCTCGCGCTACCGATACGCTGGTGAACGATTTCGCAGCCCAGTGGCTGAATCTCCGCCTGGTTGAGGAAGTGGTGGTCGATCCGGATAAGTATCCCAACTACGACGAGAGTCTGCTGCAGGCGTTCAAGATGGAAACCGAGCTTTTCGTCGGCAGCACTATTCGCGAAGACCGCAGCGTCTCCGACCTGCTGGATGCGAATTACACTTTCGTCAATGAACGGCTGGCGCGCCACTACGGCATTCCCGGTATCTACGGCAGCCGCTTTCGGCGCGTGACATTGCCGAATCACGATCAGCGCGGCGGCCTGTTGGCCGAAGGCGCGCTGCTCGCCACGACTTCTTACCCCGACCGTACGTCCCCGGTGCTGCGCGGCAAATGGCTGCTGAATAATATTTTGGGCATGCCGATTCCGCCGCCGCCTCCGGGCGTCGACACCAATATCGAACAGAAGCCCGGCGCGCCTCCCGCCTCCATTCGCGAGCGGCTGGCGCAGCACCGGCAGAGTCCGACCTGCAACAGTTGTCATTCGGTGATTGATCCGCTGGGATTTGCGCTCGAGAACTTTGATGCGATTGGCGGCTGGCGGACGATCGACGAAGCCGGCAAGCCGGTCGACGCGAGCGGCACTACCGCGGGCGGCAGCGAAGTCGACGGCCTCCCTGGATTACGCGCGCTGCTGCTCAAACAGCCTGAACAATTTCCGCGCACCGTTACTGAAAAGTTGATGGCGTATGCCTTGGGACGCCGGCTCGAATATTACGACAAGCCGGCAGTACGAAAAATTGTCCGCGACGCGGCAGCGCAGCAGTACCGCTGGTCGTCCCTGATCATGGGGATCGTCGAGAGCCCCGCTTTCCTGACGTGGGAACCTACCACGGAGTCGAAGTCGAACTGATTTGAGGAGAAGATAAAACATGTCCTTCCTGACCGCGAAAACTTTGCCACGGCGGACCGTATTGCGAGGGATCGGTACTACGCTCGCGCTGCCCTTCTTGGACGCGATGTTTGCGCCGTTCTCGCTACAGGGGCAGACCGCCGCGAAGCCGGTGCACCGCTTCCAGGCGTTCTACGTCCCGAACGGAATGGCCATGGAATATTGGACTCCGAAAGGGGAAGGAAACTCCTTCGAGTTTTCTCCCATTCTGCAGGCCCTCACGCCCTATCGCGACCAAACCCTGGTGCTGTCGGGGCTCAAGGCGAGTTGGAACTACATCCACGCAGGCGCCTCAGGATCGTTTCTAACCGGCACCAAGCGCGGCGGACGAAACGAAGTGGAGATTATCGCCGACGTTTCAATGGATCAACTGCTAGCGAACCATTTCGACAAGAACACGCAGTTGGGATCGCTTGAGCTATCGATGGACCCGCCCAACAACGCCGGAGCCTGCACCGGGAATCTGAGCTGCGTCTATACGCACACGCTTTCCTGGAGAAGCCCCACGCAGCCCCTGCCAACCGAGTGGAACCCGCGAGTGGTGTTCGAGAAGCTATTTGGCGACAGCGGCAGCACAGTGCGCGCGGCGCGCGAAGCGAGGATGCAGCAGCACAAGAGCATTCTGGACTCGGTCACAGAGAAGCTGGCGACTCTCAAAACCGAGTTGGGGTCGGGCGACCAGGTCAAAGTAGACGAGTTCACACAATCGGTTCGCGATGTCGAACGCCGCATTCAAATGGCGGAAGCCCAAAAGGACGTGGAACTTCCAGCGATGGCGCAGCCTCTGGGCGCTCCTCCGGTATTTGAAGATCATCTGGCACTGATGTACGACCTGAAGGTGCTGGCGTTTCAGTCCGATCTGACTCGTGTGATCACATTCATGATCGCCAAAGAGCAAAGCGCGCGCCCGTATCCGCAGATCGGTGTACAGGAAGCTCATCACCCTCTTTCTCACCACAATGACCTTCCGGCGATTGTCGAGCGGATGTCCAAGATCAACACTTATCACGTGAAATTGTTCTCGGACTATCTGGCGAAGCTGCGCGCGACGCCGGACGGTGATGGCTCGCTGCTGGATCATACGACCATCCTTTATGGCGCGGGCATTTCCAACAGCAACCGGCATTCGGGCGACAATCTGCCCATTCTGTTGGCTGGCGGCGGATCGGGGCGGATCAAAGGCGGGCGGCACATCAAGTACACCGACAAGCCCTCAATGGCAAATCTGCTGGTGACGTTGATGGACAAGATGGACGTGCCCGTGGATCATATGGGCGCGAGCACCGGCAAGCTGCCGATCGATACGCTCACCGGGGTCTAGGAGAGAGTGAGGCCATGCGCATGAAAGCTGTCCTGATATTGCCTGCAATATTCGCTCTGTCGCTGATGGGCGCGGCCGTCGCGCCGCCTTCCGTGGTGAATGCGGCCAAGACTGGCGACAAGGAAGCCTTGCGCACGCTGATCCAGAATAAGGCCGATGTGAACCAGGCCGAGGCCGACGGAGCTACCGCGCTGCATTGGGCCAGCTACCATGACGATCTCCAAAGCGCGGATCTGCTGCTGCGCGCGGGGGCCAAGGTGAACGCCGCCAACGATCTGGGTGCGACGCCGCTGTGGGCCGCCAGCCAGAACGGAAGCTCGGCGATGGTGCGGAAGCTGCTGGAAGCGGGAGCGAACCCCAACCTTGCGCTGCTGGCCGGCGAGACTCCGCTAATGGTGGGCGCGCGTGGCGGCTATTCCGACGTGGTTGAGTTGCTGGCGAATAAAGACGCGAATGTCAATGCGTATGGCTCACGGGGCCAGACCGCGCTGATGTGGGCGGTGGCGCAGGAGCATCCCGAGGTGGTGAAGGTGCTGCTGGCTCACGGCGCGAATATCCAAGCGAAATCGGATGTTTGGACCGAAGTAATGGCGGTGCCGCCGCATGGCTATCTGCCCTATAACAAGGCCATCCCGCACGGTGGAGAGACCGCGCTGATGTTCGCGGCACGCGTGGGGGATCTGGCATCGGCGAAACTGCTGGTCAATGCCGGCGCCAACGTGAATGATGCGGATGCCTGGGGCGTCAGCGCCACGGTTCTCGCGGCCCACTCCGGCTTCGATGAACTGGTCGTCTATCTTCTGGAGAAAGGCGCCGATCCCAACATGGCCGCGGCCGGTTTTACCGCAGTCGACGTAGCCATAATGCGCCGCGACGAAAAGATGGTGAAGGCATTGCTCGAGCACGGCGCGGATGCCAACGCTCCTCTCAAGACCTGGACTCCCATTCGCCGCTCCTCGCACGACTGGTATTTCTCACCGGCGTTGATAGGGGCCACTCCCTTTTGGCTGGCCGCTCGATTCAGTGAACCGAACGTCATGCGCATGCTGCTCGATCACGGTGCCGACCCCAAGATTGTCCTGCATTCCGACTATATGACGGGGCGCAACAATCATCGCAAGGAAGAAACCACGGCCATGATGGCGGCGATGGGTATGGGCGGCGGGACGGCCTGGGTACCGGTGCCCAAGGCTCAACGCGAAACACTAGCGCTCGAAGCAGTTAAGATCACCGCAGACCTTGGAGTGGATGTCAACGCTGCCAACACCGATGGCCGCACGGCTCTGGATGCTGCGAAATCCCTGAAATACGACAGCATTGCCCAGTTCCTGGGTGAAAAGGGCGCGCGTGCATCCGGCAAACTGGCTCCTAAAGAAACCACGGCCGATTAAGACAACTAGAACAACGGCCGATGTTTCTCTGCGGAGCAGCCTGCTCCACGACACGAACTAAAAACTTTTTTATTGCCTTCTTAGGCGTTCCGGTGATCTGCGGAACCAGCTCGCCGGCGACGTTCATCGCCCACGTGGATGGTCTCCCACCCAGAAGCCGGAGGCAGTAGATGGGCGGCTGCTAGCGGCCGCGTGTTCCAGCAGAACGCGCGCCCGGCAGCCCCGCGCCAGCGTTGGGAGCTATGCCACCGCCGCCTCCGCCGCGCATTCCGCCACCACGCATCCCATCACCTGTCGCTGCGGGAAATCCGCCGCCGCGCGTCATGGAAGGGGAAGGTCCCCTCAATCCCAGCGGAGCTCCAAATCCTGGGCCGCTCGCCAGCGAGTTTCGCCGCGGCTGATAAACCACCCACGCCATCCCCGGGCTGTAGAAGGGCGCGCCAAAGGGACTGAAGTAAACTCCACTCGCGGGAAGGAACGTAAACATGCCGAAGTAGGGATTCCATGACCAGGCTCCCGGGTTGCCGGTGAAGCCGGATCTGTAATCCGAGTCGGAGGTGATGTGCGCGGAAATCACGTTCGCCGCGGCAACATATTCGGCGCGGCGCGAACTCCAACGATAGAACGCGTCGGTTTCCTTCGCGTCAAACTTGGTGTCGGCGAGGTTTGCGGTCTCCAAATCGATCTGATGGCCCTTCTTGGCGGTCACACGTTCGGCGTCGGCGGAAACCTGCGCTTGCCCTTCATATACGCGTAAGCTGGCCGGGCTGCCGTCTATGCGGTAAAGACCCTTCTTGGCCAGTTCCAAGTGTGTGCCTGAGGCTTCAAAGGCGATGGCGTTATGCTCCAGCAATTCGCCCACTTCAACCAGCGCCGAGCCGGACACCACTTCGAGGCGCGTATCGGCGAGAGCATTCGAGAGCATGCGGACGGAAGTGTGCTCCGCCATGCGCAAAAATACACCCGGAGTGAGAAGAATTTCAGCGCGTCCTTCCGTGGTTGCCACCAATTGGCCAGCCTTCACGTCTTTAAATTCCGCGAACTTAGGATGGATCGCCGTCCCATCAATAGAGACATCGCCCTCAATGTAGTGAATCACGCCGGAATGGGCGGAGATTACCGATTGCGCCCACGCGACCGGCGCGAGACTCATGGCTAAAATGGCTGCGCCAAAAACCAAACGAGCATGGGCCATTTGAAGGTACTCCTGTTCAGATGATGCGCCTTTTCGCGAGCCGGCGTCAACCGGAAAGCACTCTGGCTCAATGTGCCCCTGGTTTGGCTGTGCCAAACTGATGAGTGATGCCGCTCGATGCGGGAACATTTGTGGCCGGGATTGTTGTGGCTATCGCCGTGGGCGCCGCACTGGCCGCCGTTTGGTTTCGCGCGCGCGCCGCCACCGAAGCGGCCCGGGAAGCCACCGACTCCACGCGTCCAATCGCCGACACGCTGGCGCGCATCGAAACCCACATCCGCGATATCGAAGCCCAACGCCAGCATATGCTGGGCGGCCTGGAACAACAGCTGGGCGCGTTGAGCAAGGAAACGGTGGCGCTCTCGCAGGCGCTGCGTGCGCCGAACGCCCGCGGACGCTGGGGGGAGCTTACACTGCGCCGTGTGGCGGAGCTCGCCGGCATGGTCCCCCATTGCGATTTTTACGAGCAGGAATCGGGTGCGTCGCAGCGCCCCGATATGCTGGTCCGTCTTCCCGGCGGCCGTACGCTGGCCGTCGACGCCAAGGTTCCGCTGGCAGCGTATCTGGATGCGGAAGCGGCCACCGACGGGCCCGCCCGCGAGGCCGCCCTCGCGCGTCACGCCCAGCAGCTCAATCGTCACGTGGCCCAGTTGAGCGCGCGCGAATATTGGGCGCAGTTTCAGCCCGCGCCGGAGATGGTGGTCTTGTTCCTGGCGGGCGATCATTTTCTAGCGGCGGCGCTGGAGCGCGATCCCGAACTGCTGGACCGCGCGCTCACGAAAAAGATTCTGATTGCAACGCCGGTGACGCTGATCAGCGTGTTGAAGGGCGTCGCCTACGGCTGGCGTCAGGAAAAGCTCGCGAAAAATGCCGAAGAACTGCGCCGTATCGGAGCCGAATTCTATGACCGCCTGCGATCCTTTGCCGAAGTCTACGCCGAGTCCGGCCGCCATCTTACGCGGGCTCTCGATTCCTACAACCGCTCCGCCGGTACGTGGGACGCGCGGGTACTTCCGTCTCTGCGCCGCATGAACGAACTGGGCGTGGGCGGGGGCCAGGAGCCGCCGCAGATTCTGCCAGTCGACGGCCCGGCGCGCACTCCTCAGGCCATTGCTCCGCGGCCGGACGTCCATCTGCCGGAAGCATGACGCGGAATATCTTCCTGTATCTTTCCCAACAACGGCGTCTCCGCCGCTGGATGGAAACCTCGCCTTGGGCGCGCAAACTAACCAGCCGTTTTATCGCCGGCGAAAGGCTGGAAGACGAATTGAAGGTGAGCGCTCAACTGCAAGGGCAGGGAATTCTAACGGCTCTCGATCACCTGGGCGAGAACGTGACTACGCTCGAAGAGGCTAACCGATCGGCGGCGGCTTACCTGCTGGCGCTGGATGAAATCGCCGCGCGCGGTCTGCCGGCCACGGTCTCGCTCAAGGCCACGCACTTCGGTATGGATGTGTCGGAGACCGCCTGTTACGAAAATGTCCTTCGCGTCGCGGCTCGCGCCCGGGAAATCGGCAGCCGCGTGGAGATCGACATGGAGTCCGCCGCCTATACGGAACGCACGCTCGCGCTGGTGACCGCGGTGGCCCGCGAAGTGGGTGACATCCGTATTGCCATTCAGGCGTACTTGTATCGCAGCCCCGCGGATATTGAACGTCTTAACCAATTGGGCGTTCGCGTACGCCTGTGCAAAGGCGCCTACAACGAGCCGTCGGCGCTAGCCTACCCCGACAAAGCCGATGTAGACCGGAGTTATGTGGAACTCATGTACCGCCTCTTCGACCAAGGGACCGATCCAGCCATCGCCGGCCACGATCCCCGCATGATCCAGGAAGCCGTTCGCTACTCGCAGCAGAAGGCGATCGCTCCGGAGCGTTTCGAGTTCCAGATGCTTTACGGGATTCGTCGCGATTTGCAACGCCAGGTGGTGGAGCAAGGCTTTCGACTGCGGGTTTACGTGCCCTACGGGAGCGCCTGGTATCCCTATTTCATGCGGCGTTTATCGGAGCGCCCCGCGAATGTGCTGTTTGTCGCCCGCAGTCTATTCCGCTGACGTCGCGACCGGCACTTGCTCCACGATTTCGATGCCGAACGCATCCACGCCGATGACTTTGCGCGGATGATTGGTGAGCAGGCGGATGGTCGACAGCCCCAGGTCAGCGAGAATCTGCGCGCCGATTCCGGTTTCGTCCTGCGGCGGAGCGTGGCTGTCCATCGGTTGATAGTGCTTACGCGCACCCAGTCCGGTTTGATGCAGATACACCAGAACGCCGGCGCCTTCCTCGGCGATCTTCGCGAGCGAAGCCTGTAGCGTCCGTCGGCAGTCGCATTGCGTCGATCCGAACACGTCGCCCATCAGGCAGCGCGCATGCATGCGCACCAGCACGTTGGGCTTCCGCGCGACTTCGCCGCGCACCAATGCCAGATGGGCTTCGCCGTTGATGGGGCTGACATAGGAAATGGTTTTGAAAGTACCGAACTCGGTCTCGATACAGCTTTCGCTACGCCGCTCGACCAGTTGTTCCGTCCCCAGCCGGTAACGGATCAGGCTGGCGACCGAAATCATTTTCAGCCTGTGCTGGGCGCAGAACTCGGTCAGTTGTGGAACCCGCGCCATGGAGCCGTCGGGATTCATGATTTCGCAGATGACGCCGCCAGGCTCGAAGCCCGCCATGCGCGCCAGGTCTACCGACGCCTCGGTCTGGCCCGCGCGCACCAGCACTCCGCCCGCACGCGAGCGCAAGGGAAACACATGGCCCGGACGCGCCAGGTCGGACGGTTTGGCGTTAGGCTGGATGGCGACGCGAATGGTGTGAGCCCGGTCCGCCGCGGAAATTCCAGTAGTGACGCCCAGCGTAGCGTCGATCGATTCACAGAACGGCGTTCCGAAGCGCGACGTATTGTGCGGCGACACCAGCGGTAAGTGAAGAGTGTCGCAGCGTTCAGGAGTCAGCGCCAGGCAGATCAGTCCGCGCCCGTGCGTGGCCATGAAGTTGATGGCCTCGGGCGTGATGCACTCGGCGGCCATGGTGAGGTCGCCCTCATTTTCGCGGTCTTCATCATCTACCACCACCAGCATACGCCCAGCGCGCAGCTCCTCGACGGCCTCGGGAATGGTGGCAAACGACATCAGTTATTAGAATAACAAGTCGGTGCAAATCGACTCAGGCGTGCTAGAGCCCCAGCCGCTTGTCCAGCTCAGCGGAGATCGCCGGCAGGCGCTCAGGGTTGCGCATCAGGTTGCGCACGCCGTCGGTGCCGAAATTGTCGTAGAGCGCGTCGACAGCTTCGAGCGCCAGCGCGTAAGCCACGTGGGCGCTTTGCGCGTTCAATCCCGACCATCCTCCGCGCAGAGCTTCGAGCTTTGGCAGTTGTCCGGTTTTCGCCAGCTCCGCCAGGTGCGCGCGATCTTGGGGACGCAGCGTCTCGCCAGAGAGTTTTTGCGCCATGCCTTCCTGCAGCCAAGATGGCCATTCGCCCAGCATGGCCAGGCAGGCATGGGTGGTCTCGTGCGCCAGCACTTGTTCCTGCCGCGCGTTCATCTGTTGCCCGCTCATCACAGGTACGCGGATTCGGCCGTCGTACTGACCGCCGCCCCACTCGGCGGCGTCCGTGGCCTTCCGATACGCGTCCTGACTCTGCACGATGGTGACGATTTTCTCTTCCGCATAGCAGCCCAACTTCTCCGACACCCGTGCGAAGGCGCTATCCACCGCCGCCACCATGCCGCGCGCAGTGTCGACGGGAACGGTCCCCGCATCGTAACGCAGAACCACGCGGACGCCATACAACTTTTCGCCGCTCTGGTCGTGGGTTTGCTCCTTCTCGACTTGTTTATACAACCTTTCGATATCGGGACTGGGCGCCAGCGCCAGCGACTCGCGCCAATACTTCAGCGCCTGCTTGGCGTCGTCGGCCCGCCATGCCGCTATGCCCGCCATCGAAAGCAACATTGGATCGCGGCGCTTCTGGATTTCGGGCTCCAACATCGCCAACGCTTTCCCCGGCTGATTGGCTTCGATGAGCTGATCAGCTTGGGCCAGCACCACTCTTGCCGAAGCCGGAAGCGGCGATCGAGCGCCTTCGGGGGCCTTGAGTGCATCGAGTGCGGCGGTGTTGCGCGCGGCGTTCAAAGCCTGGCTGACGGTGACCCAGGCGGCGTCCTTGCGGCCTTTGTCGAAGGAGTCCAGACCTGCGATCGCGGTTGCCGGCAGATAGCCTTCGATCTGCCGCCCTCCCACTGCAACCGCGACCTTGTAGCAGGGAACACTTTCGCCCGATAGCGCAAAACGCAGCTTCAACGGGGCTCCCGCAGGCAGCCGTTCCACCATGCCGGCCTCGCTGGTGCATCCAGAACGTAATGTGGTGTTGTCTTCCGCGACACGGGTATCGCCTGTGGGCGCACCAGGTCCAGTTTGTGCGTTCAACAGGTATGCATTGCACATCAGCAGCAGCGGAAGAATCCATGCCATGTCTTGAGAATACGAGCGAAGGCGCGGAAATACTCTCAGCGTAATACCCTACTTTGACCTACGGTGAAACTCGATACAGCGTGCCCGCGGAATTGGTCAGGATAGACTTCAAGTGTGGATCGCTACGGACGGCTGCCAAAATTTGATCGATATCAGTGCCTTCGGTGAAACGCGCCAGGTCGTCGGGAGTCGAATACAGATATTGCAGACCGCGCCTCTGGCAATAGCGCGCGGCGTTTCGATAAGCGTTAATCACGCTCTGCCGGTCGTCGGCGTACCACCAGCGAGGCATTAGCAGAATCGAATTGCCGCGATGGCCGGACGTCAGGTAGAGCAGCGGATCGTCGTTCGAAAGTACGTTGGCGCCGATGGGAAGATTCGCGGCCATCCAGCTATAGTCGGCACGGCGCTCCGCGACTTTGGAGCGCTCCTGGCCAGCCGCTGTATTGAGCAATCCGAAGGTCATATAGGCTTGAAGACCGATGGCGGCTACGACGATTCCGGCTGTTCCCATCGCAAACATTGCCGCGACCACCCGCTGACTCTTGTCTTTGTGGCGCAATGCCTTCCGCATCATTCCAGCCAAGCGTTCGAGCTCACACAGCAGTCCGGCCAACAGCAATGGAAACAGGGGGAGCACGAAACGTTCATTGGGCGGATAGTGCCAGATTGCAAGAATGCCAACCGATAGCAGGCCGAATGCAGCATAGTCGACCGCGATGCCGCGCCGCACCAGCCGGACTACGCCCGCCAGCATTGCCACTGCGATCACTTGCGTCAATATCTTCAGAGGCAGCAATGCCGTTACTTTCGGCAACACCAGCGCTCCCATGCCATACAAAATCTGATCGATGTTTTTCCAAAGAACGATTCCGAAATTATCGAAGCCGATAGTCGCTTTTTCAAACGCCATATAGTCTACGTAATACAGCAGTGACATGTCGTGCGACTGCGGCAGATGCGCTTGCGACCACCACGACCAGGCAACGACCGCAGGCAGTGAGGTGGCGAGAAACAGGCTGGCTCTTCGCCAGTCGCGCTTCCATAGGAGCATTGCCGGAATCGAGACTACCAGTGCAATCCCCGCCGTTCGCGTGAGGTATGCGCACGCCGCCGCCAAACCCGCCAGCAGGATCGCGCCGTTTCCCGGACGGCGAGCCGCCAGCAACGCGGCCAGCAGGAAGCACGTGAAGAAGACTTCGCTCAACATAAGGCTGCCGAAGAGAACCATATATGGGCTTAAGCCCAGGGCGGCCGTCAGCAGCAGCGCGCGCGTCGGCGAAAATCCCTCCTGCCGGTAGAGGGCCCAGGCCAGACCGAGAAGGATCGCCAGCCACGGCCAGACCATAACCGTCGCGGTCGCCAGGTTGCCCGGGAAGTTTGGATTGAGTATCCAGGCAAGGGAAAGATAGGCCGGGAACAAGGGCGGATATTTAGTTTGATATGGATTTTCGGGCAGGCTGGGAATGCGATATCCCTGGCCTTGAGCAATGCTTTGGGCGGTGACGAACACCAGGGCGTCGTCGTGAAGGCGCCCGAAGTCGGGCATGTCGGAGTTCCGCCAGGCGAATTGCGCCGCCGGCATGAGCAAAGCAATGAAAGCGACGACCAGGGCAGCGCGGCGTTGCATCTTATAGAGTTATCGGACTCGACTGGTCGTAAGTGTAGGCAGACTGCGACCGTCCCATTTAAACACCGTCCGCCCGCGGGAATCGCCATGAGCAATTTCATCGAAAGTCGCTCCCACGGAAACCGTCCAAGGCTCCGCCCCCACCGGCTCAAGCCTGGGAAACCCTGGGAGTCGACCGCAGCTTTAAGATGCGAAAATAATGAAATAAATCAGTTCTTGACTGGCGGAGGGCGGTTCCGTCCTCCTTTTGGGCATCGACTCAAAAGCATCTTAGGCTTGCCTGCCCCGTAGGAAAGGGGGAGGGGTACTGGAACTAAGGTTAGGCAATTACCTCAAAAAGCCGCTCGACTGAGACGATTTCCTACTCACCTTAGGCCTAACGCCTGATTCTTCCAAACCGGGGCCGATGTTAACTTGGACTCAGCGATAGAGACTGTCGCACTCAAGTAGGGAGAGGAAACTAGGAGACAACATGAAAAATTTCATTCTGAAGTTGAAGGCGATCAAAGATACTCGTGGTCAGGACCTTATCGAATACGCTCTGATGGCCGGCTTCGTTGCCGTGGCCGCTGGCGCGGTTATGCCGGGCGTCGCGTCCAGCATCAGCACGATCTTCTCGAAGGTCGCGTCGGTGATGGCTGTCGCGTCTACCCAGGGCAGCTAAATATCCACTTGCCGAATTGGAGGAGCGGGTCAATCCTGCTCCTCTATTCGTATTCCCATAATTCCAGCCTTATCCCCACCTTGGCTCGTCCCGAGCCTGTTCTTACCAAAGCACCTCCAAAAAGAAACTTGCGCCGCCGAATCTCGCACATTCTCACCAAAGCACGTCCGAAAGAGGCTTGCGCCGCCGCATTTGCCACTTCTGTCGCGTGGTCGATCCCCGCTAGCGAACTCGGTACAGAATGCCGCCGGCCTCTTCGTGAACCGACTGCAAGTTCGGGTTAGCGGCCGCGTCCCGCAGAACCTCATCATTGTGGCGCAGGCCGATTTTCGCCAATAAGACGTAATCCAGGTGCTCTTGACGAGCGTACTCGGCGATTCTCCGATAGCGCGACGCTTCGCCCGCATCTCCCCCGGTGGCTTCAAACTCGCGGGGAGGGACTACAAAACTGGCAGCGTGGCGCCCCGTGGCCAGGTAGAGCGCGGTATCGTCCTGCCACAGAATGCTCGCGTCGGACGGCAGGTGGCTGGCGATCCACCCGTAGAGGCTGCGATAGGCCAGCGTGTTCTCACGATCGTCGCGAGCCATTTTGGGAACCACGCCGACGTACATGCCAATCTGCAGGACCAGGCCCGCGGTAAGAAGGATCGCCGCATGGCCCGCGAAACCATAGGCCCCCGCCCGTGCACTGCGATTGCCGTCAACCAGCGCGCCTTGAAACCATCGCGAGACATGCGCCATCTCGAAGCAAAAACCTGCCAATAGCAATGGCGCCAGCGGTAGAATGAAGCGCTGATTCGGCTCATAATGCCAGATCAGCAGCATCGCCGCCAAAATCCCCGCGAAGAACGCATACAACGCGCCGAAGCCTTCCCGCACCATGCGGATGCAGCCGAGGATCATGGCCACCGCCAACGGCACTAGGATCAACTTGGCCGGCCAACCCTGCATCATCTGCGGGAATACCAGCGATCCCATCGACTCCAGCAAGGCCCCTAGGTTACGCCAGACGACGTGTCCCAGGTTGTCCCATCCGACGTTCGTCAAGTAGTACCCGAGATAATTTGTGTAACAGAGAGTGAGGAGGTCATTTCCTGGCGCGGCATGCATCCGGCTCCACAGAGTCCAACCCGCAATTTCGGGCAACATTCCCAGGGTGAACCAGAGCGCTCCCCGCGGTTGCCTTTTCCAGAGGTAGTAGACGACCGCAGCGGGAAGAAGCGCTATACCGGAGGTGCGCGTCAGGTAGCCGGCTCCTGCGATCGCGCCTGCGAGCAGCGGACGGCGCCAACTATCGGACCCCACTCCGGCGCCTTGCCGCTCGGCGACTAAAATTGCTCCCATCAGGAAGACCATGAACATTATCTCCGAGCCCAGGTTCGAGACGAAGAACAAGACGTAGGGGTTGAGCGCGAACAGCCCGACGACTAACCAATGGATGGGAACCGGGAACTGGTGACGCCTGCCCCAGATGTAGACCAGGATCACGACCGCTGGGAAACTGAGCCAGGAGAGCATGATCGCCATACTGAGATTCGCAGGAAACGCGGGGATCATTCGCCACGCCAGCGACAAATATAGGGGATACAGGGGCGGGTACCGGGTGTCAAATGGCTGCGTCGGCAGACTCAGTATCCGATGACCTTCGCCTTGTGCCAGCGCCTTCCCGTCGATGAAATAAACGCCGTCGTCCTGCAGAATTCCAAAATGAGGCACGTCGCGGTTCAGCCAGACGAACAGCAGGGAAGGCAGACAAAGGAGCAGTAGAGCCGCAGTCGGCAACAGGCGGTGCGCGCGACTCAGGGATGGACCAGATTCTCTCCCGGAAGCCTGTACTTGTTCAACCAGCATCGCAATGCGGACCTCTACTCAGAATCGGTCGCATTGCCTGGCCACTTTAACCGGTATCTATTGAATCCCCAGGGTTTTCCGCAGTCCTAGAAAGCGGGGATACATCAGCGATTGCAGTAAGGAGTCTGCAGCGGATTCAGGCAGCGGCCACAGTTTCAGCAACGGCCGCGCCTCGTCCGTCTTCCCGGCTCTCACCAGCGCCGCGGCGTAAAGCGTGCGCGCAAGACCATCCGCTGCCGGATTCGTGTTCTGGTAGACGGTGCTCAACTGATTGAGGTCATCCGGGAGGTGAGCCTGGCCACGCCACACCGCGCGTTGGCGCTCCATCGTGGCAGCTTGATCCGGCGGCGCCTTTGCCAACGTTGCCAGCGCCTGCTCACCGCGGCCGGTCGCATACAACCAGACCCCCTCGCGCCAGGCCGTGAGCGGATCATTTTGTTTTGCCAGGAACGCCAGGTACTTCTGCATGAGCGCGTCGGCGCCCGCCAGGTCTCCGTCTAGCCAGTGCGCGTAGGCCGCTTTCATGGCGGGAGCGCCTTTCAGGAAATTCGGGTCGCGCGCTGAAACCTGCGCAAAATATTTTTCCGCCTCCGCGAAATGTCCATTCATGAAATAGACTTCGCCCAGCGAGTCCAGCGAGTTGTTCGCCTGACCCGGCAGTTGCCCGTAGGATTCGAGGGCCTTCTTGGCGGCTTCGACGTTCCCGCTCTCACCCTCGGCATAGCCCAGGGAATTGAGCGCGCCCGCATTCCCCGGATCGATAGCGAGAACACGCCGGTAAAGTTGAGCGGCCGCCGAATATTTGCGCTGTTGCTGTTCGATCGCGGCCAGTTCCAGCAGCGGAGCGGGATTATCCGGAGCGAGCCTCGCCAGTTCTGCCAGCGCCGTGGCTCGGCCAGCTTGATCTTTGCGCAACGTGGCGTAGCTGAGCTGAATCTGCGCCTTATCTATCGGTCTGCGCAGGGAGGGGCGCGCCAGGGCGCGCTCGGCCAAGGCGGCTGCCTCGTCCGGCTTTCCGGCCTGCGCCGCTTGAGCGATCCAGGACGCCCATGCGGCCCCGAAATCCGGATCCAAGGCGACCGCCCGCTCAAAATCCCCGCGTCCCCACGCTGCTGCGGCCTCCGGGTTCGACGTCGAAAACGGCCGCGCGCCGCCGGCGTTCAGCTTTCTTGCGAGCGCGCTCACGGCGAAGAGAGCTTGTCCGTCCACCGATCCCGTGGCGATCATCCGGTGCTTCTCGGCGTCTTCGAGCGCGTACTGGATCTGAAGCGAGCCGCTCCGTTGCGTGAAGGTGCAGTGCAGAAGTTGGGTGGCGTTTTCGAGCGCGGCCTTACCCACGCTGGCCGCGCGTAGCGGTACTAAGTGATCGCCCCCCGTTAATTCATCGGAGAGAATCGCAGGCCCTGCGTTCGCAATCCAATCCAATGCCGCGTCGCCAGTGAGATTGAAGAAGGGAAGGATGGCGAGCCGTTCCACGCGCCCTTGCGGTGCGCGGGAGCACGCGGCGCCCATAAGCGCTGTTATCGCCAGGAAAAGGGAGCGCTTCAGAGGACCTTGGGCTCCGCAATCATGATCTTCTGGAATTCGGGGTCTTTCTGCAGGCCGGCGAATTCGGGCTCGTCGATGAATTTCTTGCGCTCCTTGAAGCCTTCTTCAAGCGACTTGCGGATATAGTTGAGGGCTTGTTCCGTCATCCCCGCCTTGGCGTAGCTCTTCGCCAGAAAGTAAAAGAACATGGGCCGATCGGTCACGGTCTGGTCCCGCACTGTCGCCCCGACTCCACTATGGTGTTCAAAAATTCCTGGATCGAGGACCAACGCCTTTTGAAAGTTCTCTGAGGCCAGTTCATACTGCTTCCGCGCCAGGTAAGCCGAGCCCAGGTTCGCCAAGGTCGATGCCGCCTCCGGCGTGATCCGCAAAACTTTCTTATATTGGCGGATGGCGCGGCGATAGGATTGCCGGGAGTAGTAGACGGTTCCCAGATTATTGATGGCCTGCGTGAATTTGGAATCCATCTTGACCGCTCGCTGGTAATATCTGGCGGCGCTATTTAGATCGGTAAGCTGGTGATAGGCGATACCGATTTTGTTTATCAGGACCACTGTTTCGGGAGCTTCTCGATAACTGTCGATGGCCTCGCGATACATCTTGCGCGCCATAAAGATGTCACCACGTTGCTCGGCCGTAAGCTGCGGTCGAACGGCCACCTGAGGCGTGGTGTCAAAGGCGTTCTGCGCCGGCAGCCCCTGCCAGGCGAGGATCAGAATGAAGGAGAGATGCGACATATAAGCTCCTCCTTTCTAGCTTACTCACTGTAGCACCGAATACGGGCGGCGGCGACTAAGGCCGTTTTCGCAAGACCCTGCTGCGGCGTCCCCATAATACTATTCGGCCTGGCGCCGAAAAACCTTTGCACTTGCGGGAGTGTTTCATGCGGTCCGCCTTCGGTGACCACGGCCCGACCGCGACCAAACCGGGTCTTCCGATTCAAGTGGCATGGAAATTGACTCAACGCTCTAAATGCGAGGCCGAAGTGGTCTCCCCACCCGGCGCGGCCCCGTGGAGTGCGAGCCTACGGGGGCTTGGATCCGCGAGCTCAACAGGACGAGGCAGCGGCGGTTTCACTGGAATCCGCACGTCGACGCGATGGGAAGCGCCGTCGTCATTCAGTTTAAGCGTATCCCGAATAGCTGCTGCGCCGCCATCCACCGACATGGTCGTAGCCCCGATAGAGGGGTCTGTCTGCACGAAAATTTCGTACACGCTGGAGCGATAGCGATAGGTGATGTCGAACCCGGGCCAATCTTCCGGCACGACCGGGCCAAGAGTCAGTTGATCGCCGCGGAGCTTGAAGCCCAGCACCTCTTCAATCCAGACGCGATACATCACACCGGCGGATCCCGTGTACCAGGTCCAGCCGGCTTGTCCCACTCGTCCTTCCGCGGTCGACACATCGGCCGCGGCGACGTATGCTTCACCGCGATAGCGTGCGGCATCCTGGAGGTTGCGACTGTGCTCGGCCGGATTCATCATTGTCAGCAGGCGCACAGCGGCGCCGCCCTCCCCGAGCCGGGCCCACGCCAAGGCCATCCACAGCGAGCCATGAGTATACTGACCGCCATTCTCACGCAGGCCTGGAGGATAGCCCATGATGTATCCGGGATGTGGCTTTGAATGATCGAAGGGTGGTGTGAACAGCCGCACCATATGATTGGCGTCGTCCGCCAAAATCCGGTCGGCGGATTCCATGGCGCGGCGGACGCGCGAGGGCGAACCCTTAGCGATCGCCGCCCAGGACTGCGCGATGGAATCGATGCGGGCCTCGGCATTTGCATGGGAACCCAAGGGCTCGCCGCTGTCGAAAAAGCCGCGAAGGTACCACTCGCCATCCCAGCCGAAAAATTCCACCGCATCCTTTAACATCGCCGCTCGCCCACGCCACTCCGCAACCACGCGAGGCTCCCTTTTTTCAATCCACGGCGCAAACGAATCGACCACCGTACACAGGAACCATGCCAGCCAGAGGCTTTCGCCCTTGCCTTCGATTCCTACGCGATTCATCCCGTCGTTCCAATCGCCGTTGCCGAATAACGGCAGTCCATGAGGGCCGAGCCGCCATCCACGATCAATCGAGCGCCGGCAGTGTTCCCAGAGCGGTGCGGTGTGCGCCGAAACCTCCGCGACAAAAAGACGCTCGTGCTCGCCGGGCTTGAGGGGTTCGCCCTCCAGGAAGGCGACTTCCTCTTCCAGAATTCCGCTGTCGCCCGTGACGGCAACGTAATGCGCCACAACGAAAGGAAGCCAGAGTAAGTCGTCGGAACAGAGCGTGCGCACTCCCATGCCGGTCTCGGGGTGCCACCAATGCTGCACATCGCCTTCGACGAATTGGCGGCTGGCCGAGAGCAGGATGTGGGCGCGCGTGAAGGCGGCCCGGGCATACACCAAAGCCAATGAATCCTGTAACTGGTCGCGGAAGCCGAAAGCGCCGCTGGATTGGTAATATGCGGAGCGGGCCCAGAAGCGGCAGCTCAGCGCCTGGTAGGGCAACCACCGATTCAGCAGAAAGTTAGTGGAAAGAATCGGTGTCCGGACCTGCAAAACACCGAGGGTCGTATCCCAGGCTTTACGCGTTGCGGTGAAGGCCTGCTCGACTTGTTGCGATGTTCGATAGCGGTTGATGATGCCGCGCGCTTCTTCGGCGTTCGCGGCTTCCCCCAGAAGAAAGATGACCTCCGCTTGTCCGTCGCGTTCGAGCGAAATCTCCACCTGCAGGGCCGCGGCCGGATCTAAACCCGCGCCGGCGCGTTTGTCGAGAAGCGTCCGATCGAGCGCTGCGGGCCTGGTTGCCGAACGGTTCCGTCCCAGCACCGCCGTGCGGTCGCCGGAATAAGACGCCGCGCGGGGAAAGGCCGCCGCGAAGGCGATCTGATTGGGCTGGCTTCCGCTCCAGAATTGCTGCGCGAATAAAGCGCCGGATGCTTGGTCGTAGACCGTTTGTATATGCGGCTGTTGATCTTCGCGATTCGTTCCCAGCACCCACTCGGCGAAATACAGCGCCGTGACATAGCGGTGGCGAGAAGAATCGTTACGAAGCCTCAGGCGGTACACCTTCACGGGATCCCCGGTTCCATCGTCATTCAGCGGCACGAACACCGTCAGCTCTTGCCCGATGGCGTGGCTATTGTGCTCGAACACGGTATAGCCTTGGCCGTGGCGAGCCCGATACGCGTCGTTCTCGCGAATAGGGCGCGGCGTGGGGGTCCAGCAGACCGTCCACGGCCTCATCGAGAAGGGGCTCGTC